>JAGWGI010000014.1 GCA_028867435.1 Microcaldota archaeon
GACGTATAACGCATACCGGCAGCCAAGACGAAAGTCTTTGTGCCACCATTGATGGCGAATAGTCGTTTGTAGGAATCTGGGAACAAAAATTATTAAATGTTGGTGATGTTATGAATTAGGTTGCGGGGAGAAATCAACATAGTCGTTTGAAACACAATTACGCGACACAGGTTACTGGCAAAGTTCGCCAATATGCTTTTAAAGTTTAGCGTGGAAGGTTATGGTGCGTGCTTGGCATGGAAAGAACCGCGATAATAATGATTGGGCTTTGTGTACTAGGTTCATCTTGTTTTACCTTCAGCCTTTAATCTGCCCTATGCTCAGTCGTCGCTGCTTGCGGCAATGGCACTAACCGTTGTGCTCTCTGCTGCGGCTTATGTCACGACCAAGACAAAGCACCTATCCATACTGTTCATAATTATAGGGGTTGCAGTCATCCTGCTTGGCACAGAGTTCTGGCTGTATGGTTCCTATTCTAACGGCGCACTGGTGTGGCTTGGAATCATTATGATAATTGCAGGGAACATAGTCTGGCTGGTCGGAGACAGCAGGGGTGGTGCGCTCAACGAGCAGATTGCGCAGTTCCTTGAACCAAAAAAGTCCCAGAAAAATAGGTAAGACGCGCACACATGAGGCCTTTGCCTATTTAGGGTTCAGCTCGCCTTGAAGACCATTCCCATCGCCACTGTATCTATCAGTTCTCCGAGTTGCGGATTCTCGTTTGAAAGCCTTTCTAGCAGCATAGGGAGCCCCTTGGCAATGCCATAGAACACGTACTCCTTTGTCCTTATGTACTCCAGCAGCTTGGCAGGCTCGAGGATGTGCCTTGAGGCTTCAGAGATGTCTATGTATGAGCCCACCATATCTAATATGGTCTTGCTAATTTCTTCCATAATCTTATTTTGGTCATCTATCAGGCCAGAGGATAGTATTGTCTCTCCGATTCTCACAGCTGCAATAAGTTCGTAGTAGTGGTGGAGCGATGCTGCGAACATCTCGCCAGCTATCTTGATGTAAGTGGAATCACCAGTACTCTCGGATAGCTGGTTGAATCCCATCTGCCTGTTTGAGGCGATCATGTTGGCGACTTTCGAGCAGGTGTTAATGCTATCAAACCAATCTAGTTCTGGAACATAACCGTACCCTTTTATTGCCTTGAAAAATTCCTGCTCCTTTCCCATTAACTCCTCGAACTGCTCGGATAGCTCGGAGAGATTGAGGGTGAGCACCTTAGATGAGGACTTACTGATCTGGTTCACGAAGGTCGCCTTGATTCTCTTTGATATCTCCTCTCTTATTGTTTCGATCGAATCAAGCGCCTTTGCGTATTCGGGAATCTTCCTACCCTCCTCTCGCCCCCCGCATGCCCAGTTGCATGATCCCTCAAGGTGCGAGGCGAAGTAGAGCAACTCGGAGTAGAGCTCTCCTGCGCTGCTAGGGCTAACCTCCCTATCCCCCTGTGTTTTGGCCGAGTCTGAAGCCTCCTGCTCCCTGACAGTCTGCACACACTTGTAGAGGAATGATGTAAATATGCCCGCTATTTCAAGAATGCCATTGCGCTGCTCTGGGTCAGATAGATTAATACGCTCCAGCGCAACTTTTGCCAGCCCTTCAGCCCCGGATAGGAGCTTGCTCATTACCTCCCTCTCGCCATTGCTAAAGTACCTAGAGATATCACCTGCCTTCTGGTTGACTCTTCTTATCAGCCCCAATACCTCTTTCTTTGAGGAGAGCTTGTCTGCGGAATTTGCCAAGTTAGCAGTCTGGTAGAGCGACTTTAGCTCATCAACCAGCCTTCTTGACTGCGGATCTTTCGAATTTGGTATGTAGATTATTGGCATAGCACTAATCTCTTTGGGGCCTCTAAAAGGCTATCTCATTATTTGTTTCAAACCAAATCCTGCTTCTTTTTAAGCACGTCGGTGCAATATATAGAAACGTGCGAGCGTAGTCTAGCCTGGTAGGACGCGGCCTTGCCAAGGCCGCAACCCGGGTCCAAATCCCGGCGCTCGCACTTAATGGTCATACGCCGTCTAAAGAACCAAGAGACTGCCTATTTATAGTAGATCACACTATCTTGGCATTATGCCAAGGCGCAAGAAAATAGAGCTAGAGATGGGCAAAGAGGAGGTGGTTAAGACCTTCGAAAAAATGCTCAATACTGGAATGGCCCGGAACCCTGAGCTCAAACGCAAGCTAACCCTTAACGTGCTCTACCACGCCATTACAAAGAACGTGGACTTCACAAGATATAGCAAATCCGAGGAGTTTGAAATCGAGAAGAAGTGCAAGGTGGTCATCGCTCAGATAGCAAGGGGCGAGAATCTGGGCGTCTACAAGCCGCAGGATTACGAGCAAGACAGCGAGATGAACAGGGCGGTTGGAGCCGAGCTCTGCTTGCTGCATAGCTTTGACAAGAAAAGTCTAGTGCAGATACTCAACATGGATCCTGTCATAGCAGACATTGTGCTGATGAATGCCGCCGCCATAAGGAAAGATGCACAGGAGCAGGAAGACCAAGATCCAGCCGAAAGGAATATTGTCGAGGCACTTGAGCTCTTCAAGAAGAGCTCAAGAGGGCAGTAGAACACCAATTGACGTAGCTGGCAACGTCATTTAAAAAGGTTAGTTTTCTAAGTCCTATCCATGGCGACAGGAAATGATTTTGAGGAGTTAGAGAGGAACAGCAATAAGCCAAAGATAGTGCTCACAGCAGCCACGCTTACCTGGGGAAGCAAGTATATCAGCTCAAAGGAAAAGGCGATGAGCATAAGGCGCTCCCCGAAAGAGACCCTTGAAGATGTTATCGGACTGGCAGAGGAAGGACTGGGTATAAAGAACACATCTATAGCAGATCAGGGCGAGGACCCAGTAGGGCTTGCTGCAACATCGGTAATAAAACTCTGCCTGCAGTACGGCCTAAACCTAAACGATGTAAACAATATGCTTCTGGGCACCGAATCGCCTGAAGGGATCTCGGAGAGCGACGTCCCAGCCGTTGCAAATGCGGTAAGGAAGATGGCAAAGGTGCTGTTAAAGAACGGAATAGATGTGGGAACATTAAAAGATGACAAGATGATAGCTCCCCTTCATGTGCAGGGCGCATGCGTGTCAGAGGTGCTTGGCACCAACTTGCTCGCAAATTCAGGAATCAGCATCGGCAAGACGATAGTGCTGGCTGCAGACAACGCCAAATACGGCTACGGAAGCGGACCTGACTTAACAGGAGGGTGCGCAGCGACCGCGATACTTTTTGAAGATTCAAGGAGCGCAGGGGAGAGAGGGCTCAAGATTTACCCAAACGTAGCGACTGCAAGCACTGACAAGCAAGACTTTATAAAAAAGATAATGCCTGTGCTAAACGAAGAGAAGGGGATCGCTTATGTCAACAGGTATGCAATTGTGGAAGGTACATACTCAGAATACTTATACTTCTTCAAGACCTACGAGGCGTTAAGAGCAATGTTTGCAGGAAAGGAGGAGGAGCTCTTTGACTACAGAAAGTTCATCGATACTTACATGATAGACGCCCACACGCCATACAAGAAGATCGGCAAGAAGGCGCTCTCGCAGCTGATTCGGCACTTTGCAAGACACGACCAAGCTCTGGCAGCTGAATTAAACTCGCAGCTAAACGGAGCCACAGAGCCATTAATGCACGGCTTCACCAGCCTTAAACGAGAGATGGAGTTCATGCTAAAGGTAGAAGGGACTTTCATAGCGCTCAGCAACCTTCAGGAGATGCGCGAAAGAGTAACGGGATACGGAGACGTAAACGGGATACTTAGGATCAACAGAGTACTCGAGTCAAATGTTGCGTTCTTTGGAAGGGCGATAGTAGAGGAGCTAGAAGAGGTCAAGCAGGAGATGAGGCTTGATCAAAGCACAATTGAGTTGCTCGGTAAAGCCCAGGCAAGAATAAAGGGGGTAGTACAGAGACAGGGAAAATTCGATGAGCTGATGGATGCGATGTGTGTTGCTGCACCAAAGGAGCTGGGCAAGAAAGAGAAGATTGAGTTCGATGAGAAGATGGGCAAGGAGTATGTTATAAACTATATTAGGCACTTCCAGGCACTCGACAACGCTTACAGCAGGAGGATAAGGGATACTGCCCTATTCAAGGAGGGAGAGGAGAAACTATACCTTGACAGTTTCACTTGGCTTGCATCCGAGAGCGGAAACCCGTACACTGCATCACTTGACATGGGGCTGCAAAGCGGGATCGCAAAGGACGTTCCTCGCAATAAGAAGGTACTCAGGCTAGGATTCGGAAGCAACACCGGTGCTTCTGTAGCGGTTGCTGAGTTCGGAAGCGACTGCGACTATCTGTTCAAGAGAGTGAAGGAGGGAGTCGATTTTGAGATTGGGAGAAGGGAGCCGATAGGTAAGATCGATCTGCTCAAGCTCAGAAACAACAGCTCCATTGCCGTTGAAGGCCCAAACAAGCCAATGATCCAGCGCCACGGCGGCTTTGTGGAGATAAACGAGTGCAAGCTCCTTGAGATGGCACAGAAGATCGGAGTCGATCTCAAAAGGGTGGGCGTGCAGCAAGACAGGAAGCAGACAGTAGCTGCGAAATGACACCCCTGCTTTGTATGAGCGGTAACATATAAATATTCCCATAGCTAATCCTATTTTGCTTGCGATCGTAGTCTAGCCTGGTAGGACTTTGGCCTTCCAAGTCAACAACCCGGGTTCAAATCCCGGCGGTCGCACTTCACGAGTATTTGCATGGATAATAAAGAGCTGATCCTAAACTTCATAAGAAAACACAAGCTATGCGTGCTTGCTACGCAGTGCAAGGGCATGCCCCAGGCTGCAGTGGTGGAATTTGGGGAGAACGAGAGCCTTGAACTCATCTTCGATACCTTTTCAAATTCGCGAAAGGTCAGAAACATAAGGAGGAATCCGAATGTAGCCCTGGTGATAGGGTGGGACGAAAACATAACTGTGCAGTATGAGGGCAAGGCCACCAAACTGAATGGGAAGGAACTGGAGTTGTATAAGAAGGTCTACTTTGCAAAGAACCCCGAGGCCAAAAAGTGGGACAAGCAGAAGGGAGTAATATACTTCAAGGTGGAACCTAGGTGGATACGCTACTCGAATTTGAACTCAAGGCCCTGGAAAGTGCTTGAAATAAATGAATTCAAACAACAGGATAAGGCACACGTACAAAAATTGGGAAAAGCTTATTAATAGGGGCGCAATCATACAATCGAACTTTATGGCAAAGAGTGTCATTGTTGGCTTTGGAGAGGGGGTGCGCAGCGACGGCACTGCATCTAAGCTCTCGGTTGAGGTAGTGAAGACCGCTTTTCGACTCTTCACTGAGGGCAAGGCAAAGGACTTCATCTTCGCTGGGGGCTACGGATTCAAGCTAAAGAACGTTCCGAGGAGGAGTGAGGCAGAGGCTATGAAGGAGATCCTTGTAGCCCATGGAGTTAACGATAAACAGATACGGATCGAGACCCAGTCCAGAGACACCGTTGGAAATGCGTACTTTGCCAAACTGGAGGTGATGGAGCTGAGAGCTGGGGAGATCCACCTAGTGGGGCCGCTGCAGCACCTGTGGAGGATGGGGATAATAATGGAGATGGTAATGGGGCCAGAGTACAAGATAAATTTGGTTCAGTCGCCAGATATAATAACAATGGAACAGCTGCCTCACGTGATAGAGGCAGAGAGCCTATCAATAGAGCTGGCGGCTTCGTTTTGGAAGCAGGCAGGCATAAAACCAGGGGAACACGAGAAGATCTGGGAGCTGCTCAGGAAAACCCATCCGGCTTACACTGACAGCCCAGTAATTTCAGAGGGGCAACAGCAGATTATGCAAAAGGTCGCTCAGCTAAGAAAGCTCTGCAAAAAGTTTGATGACGAGCCCATTTAGATAGATAGTGCTATCAGTCCGATCACCACCATCGCTATCCCTGCGATGTGGTTGATCTCCAATTTCTCTTTAAGCCTTGTAACTGCAAGCAAAACCGTAATTACGGGTGAGGCTGCTGCAATGGGGGGCACAATGATCGGATTGGATAAAACTCCAACATTATAGGCCAGAACCGCCAGAGTTAGAAAAATTGCGTTGATTAGTAGTGTCAGCAGGAATGGCCTTGGCTTCACATATTTTATTTTCGATGCACCAAACACTGCAATGTAGTATCCCACCATTAGGAAACTCACTAGGAGTGCTGCTTGGAACCAGCCGAGTTTTCCTATCAGTAGTATCATCAAAAAATATGCTATGCCCCAAGCTAGCATCGCCACAAAAGCATAGGGCGTGCCTTCGCTTAGATTGGTAAACTTCATTTTCCTTATGTCTTCAAGTTTTATCGAAAGCAGCAGGGTTCCAAGTATGATTACCGCTATGCTGATTGCTTCAATGAGGGTTAGAGGCACCCTCAGGAAAATCAGGATTAGGATGACTGTGACTATTGACCAGGAGTTTGCAACAGCCGAGTTTATGGAAATGTTGCCGAGCTTTGCGGATTTGTAGTATGTGATAGGGCCTATCACGGAGAATACCCCTGTGACTAAGAGTAGTAAGAAGGTTGAGAGCGAAATTTCAGGGATCTGTATTAGGAGCACAAGGAAAATGACGAGCATGAACAGGGAGGTTATTGCTCTGAGCATCAGGTTTGTCTGAATTGCCCCCATTTTTCTGGAGGTTAGTGGCCCCATGAAGTCTGAGACCCCGTACCCTATGAACGCTATGATGCCGAAGATTATTCCGTATAAGAGAGGCATGAGATTCAAACCTAACACAGGCATCTTTAATATATAAAACTTAAGATTGCACGGCGAGAGAATAGAACCGTAAGGGATATATAACACTTTAAGCATATTTGTTTGCCTATGGCGGGGTAGCTCAGCCTGGTTAGAGCGCTAGACTCATATGCTAAGCATGATGAGTGATGAGCAATTCTTGCTATGACTAAGAAATCTAGAGGCCGCGGGTCCAAATCCCGCCCTCGCCAAGGCACATGTTTACTTCCCATGCTCGCTGATTAGATTATGCATCAGCTTTTGGAATTTTTTATCGTATTTTTTCAGGTACTTCCCAAGTCTTTTCTTATCGATGTTTGCCAATATTTCTGGCCAGAGCTCGTTTCTTATGTTTACCTTGAAGTAGGCCATATCTATCAGCGTCTTCTCAAGATCCGAGACTGGTATCCAAAAATCTCCGCGCCTTACAAGATCGTATCCGAAGAACAACGACTTGTCAAGATGGTAGACAAGGTATTTTTTGTTGCCGAAGTTCCTTGCCCCACGCCTCACATTTCTTAGTGTAACTACAACTGGATTTGTTCCCTGCTCGGATATGCGCCTTATCGAAAGCGCATCCTCAAGGCCGTAGTAGGACGGAGAAAAAGCAAAACAAACAACATCTGCATCGTCGTGAAAAGTATATGTGCCTTTTGTTATTCTTTTTATCTCCCCACGAGCGAGCAGGTTGTGCACTAGCACCTTCATGTAGCTATCACTTAGCCCCTTTATCAATTTTAGTTCACTCCTCCTGAATACTGGAACGTCGAAGTTATTGAATCTTTTTCTTATTGGCCCAATATATTTCATTCCAATCTTCTCATTATGTAGTCTAGCATTCCCTGATAAGTCGGGCTTATTCCGCTGTAAACCACAATTGGCAACTCGTTGAGATTTACAGGACGCTCAATTTCTCTCATAAACTTAAAAAGTGCTTTATGTATTGCTTTCTTTCGAGTGACATAGTTCATTAGGTGGTATATGTCGTAGAGATCGCGAATGTATCTCCTGCCAGAATAAGCGGCAATTTTCTCAAGAATGAAATCTTCAGGAGTTAGCGTGAGCACATTTACAAATGTTCCATCTGCTCTCTCATATTCTTTGATTATGCTACGCTGCGCCTTTTTAATACCCAGCTCCGCTTTAAGTTGAGCATCTGGATTTGATATCTGGGCTATCATTGATTTTCCAATACGCCTGACTTTATCAAGATTTGCACCGTTTTTAGAGAGTGCCCACGTCAATTCTCGGGATATAAGATTCAGCTCGGAATTTGATCGTACATAGGCGTCTATATCATACGAGAACCTGTTCCCACTGTAACAGCGCCAAATCGCAGTTCCCCCATGAAGGATAAGGTTCTTGTCGAAACTATATATGGCATCTATGAACCTGTCCTGTAGCTCTGCAAGGCTAACGAATTCTTGTCTAGGCAGCTTTTTGGAAAGCGGCAAATTCATATTTTCACTAAAGTTATATTATAATATAACTTCAGTAAATAGATATAAAAACGTTCCTAACATGAAGCCGCAGGTTCAAATCCCGCCCTCGCCATGGGCAGGCAATCAGGTTTATATTCATTCCCAAATCAGGTTTTTGAGCACGAATTCCCTTTTATCTCTCCAATTCTTCTCAAAAACCGCGCTATCTTTGAGGATTTCGTATATCTCGGGATGCAATTCTATTTGGTCAAGGCTGGTTATGTGTACGAACTTGGATAGGTCTGATGCATTTGGATTAAATATGGAACTCTCGCCAATCTTCTCTGCAAGAAAGACAAGGTTTACATAATGTGCTGGCACTGTCATGTTTTGGTATGCCTTCGTAAAGATTATGTTATACTGCCCAATGGGCCTTATGATTTCTACAACCGCCCCTGCCTCATCGCGTGCAGTTCTAATAGCGACATCCTCAAAGCTTACCTCGCCCTTAAACATTCTTGAACCCATTGTGAAATGATAGCCCTTTGCAGGATCATTTATCCTTTGACCAAGAAGAACCCCCTTTTTGATCTTTATTACAACGTCTACGGTAAAAATAGGAATGTTCTGTGTAACAAGCGCATATGCCTCATTAGGCACCCTTTTGATTACTGGTATTTCTCCTTTGGTATTTGTCACAATAGGGGTTTTGTAAGCCATGATTGTATTTTTATTGGGCATTATTTAAACATTGCTCAATACGCGTTTACTAACACAGTGCAGGGCTATCGTAGAGATAGATTGAAAAAAGCCAAGGTATAGAAACCCTTAATTCCCAATCAGATATGGCAAGTTGGGGGCAATGCAAAGGCTAAAGCATTTTGTGGAATCGCAGCAGCTTAACAGAGACATAATATTTGACTTATTTAGGCATGCTGACCGTTTTAGGTCGCAAAAATGGGTAGAGCCCATTCTTGATAAAAAAATTCTTATGACACTCTTTTATGAGCCAAGCACTAGGACCAGGCTTAGCTTCGAATCCGCGATGACGCGGCTTGGCGGTCATGTACTAACCACAGAAAATGCGAAGGAGTTTTCTTCTGCGGTGAAAGGGGAGTCAATTGAGGACACGATTAGGGTGGTTTCCAGCTATGCACACTGCATCGTAATAAGGCATCACGAAAACGGCAGCATAAAGAGGGCTGCAGAATTAAGTAAAGTGCCGGTTATAAATGCAGGAGACGGAAGCGGCCAGCACCCAACACAGGCCCTTCTCGACTTATATACAATCTATAAGGAAATAGGCAGGATAAGGGATATTAAAGTCGCAATGGTCGGGGATCTTAAAAATGGAAGGACAACAAGATCCCTATCTTACCTGCTCGGTAAATTTCCAAATATACAGATAACATTCATATCCGCACCAAATTTAAAGATGAGTGATGATGTAAAAACCTATCTTGCAAGGCACAATGTGAAGTTTGATGAGGGGTCTAAACTAGGAGTGGTTTTGCCTGAAGTAGATGTAGTTTACATGACAAGAATACAAAAAGAGAGGATGGGGGAAAAGGACTATAAAATGGCAAATGGCAACTACATAATTGACGAATCGAATTTCAATCTTCTAAAACCAGAAGCAAGGATAATGCATCCGCTTCCAAAAGTCGGCGAGATAAAACTGCCGGTAGATGTAGAGGAAAAGGATCCGAGAGTTGCATATTTCAGGCAGGCGGAGAACGGGCTTTACGTTCGGATGGCAGTCCTTGAACATTTGATCCGCAGATGAGATATAACAGATTTTGCTTGGTTAATTTTTGATAAGCTTAATAGAATTTCCATTGAAAATCAGCTTATGCCCACAGGGAAAAGGATAGTGATAATCCACGGATGGATGGGTTCGCCGTCTGGAGAATTCCTACCATGGCTCAAGAAAAGGCTTGAAGCAAAGGGATATGAGGTGCTTGTGCCAAAGATGCCTAACACGAACCATCCCAAGATAGACGAGTGGGTTGCCAAACTATCCAAAACCATAGAAGTTCCAGATGGCAACACGTTTCTTGTGGGACACAGTATAGGAGGCAAACTAATTCCTTACTACCTGTTGAAACTCAAGGAGGGGCAGATGATTGGTGGAGCCTTGATAGTCGCAAGCTGGATCAACGTTAGGACTGGTAGCTTCAAGAACGCGCGCAGGGCCAGGATGATGGCGCAGTGGCTTGAAATGCCAGTGGGCTGGAAGAAGATGCTCTTGCACACCACAAATTTCAGGGCCCTATACTCTGATAATGACCCATGGATCCCCATTAGTGCTGCAGCTACGCTCAAGAAAATGCTTGGGGCAAAGGTGGTGGTTGTCCATCAGGGGCACTTCTA
The DNA here is from genome assembly GCA_028867435.1 of Microcaldota archaeon. Lineage (GTDB taxonomy): Archaea > Micrarchaeota > Micrarchaeia > Micrarchaeales > CABMGC01 > JAGWGI01. The sequence continues at coordinate 10,557 of JAGWGI010000014.1, forward strand.
CAGAAAAAGATCTAATGTGGTGCTTAGGGAGGTCCTAAAGATGGTAAAGGGCGCGCCGCAAAGGGTTAAAAGACTAAATGAAAAGAAGTTAGTGTGAACAGATGGCAAAACCCGAGTGGCTTACGATAAAACCGGCATCCACTGAAAAGTATAACGAAATAAAGCAGACTATAAGCTCGCTAAATCTCCACACTGTGTGCACAGAAGCCAATTGCCCAAATATAACAGAATGCTGGAGCTCTGGCACTGCGACCTTCATGGTGTTAGGGGAACTGTGCACAAGGGGCTGCACTTTTTGCGCAGTCTCCAAAAGTGCAACAGGCTCGGGCATAGATCCGTTCGAGCCATTCAAGCTAGCGCAGGTTGTGCAGAAGTGGGGCTTGCCATACATAGTCATAACTTCTGTGTGCAGGGACGACATGCCTGATCAGGGATCAGGGCACTTCGCAAGATGCGTAGAAGAGATAAAAAAGCTCAATCCAGGAACGATAGTGGAGCTTCTCATCCCGGATTTTAGTAACGATAGTCAATGCCTCAAGAGGATTGTGGATTCAAAACCCGAAGTAATAGGGCACAACATAGAAACGGTAAGCAGGCTCAGCCCAAAGGTGAGGGACAGGAGGGCGCACTACGGCCAGTCGCTGCAAGTGCTAAAGAACATAAAGCTAATAGATCCGACAAGGTACACAAAGTCGGCGATGATGCTGGGCCTTGGAGAGACTGATGAAGAGGTGCTGCAGGCAATGAGGGACTTGAGGGATGCAGGCGTAGACTTTCTGGCGATTGGGCAGTACCTGAAACCTAAGGGCCATCATGCCGAGCTCATAGAGTATGTGACTCCGCACAAATTTGAATTCTTCAAGGAAAAGGCAGTTGAGATGGGCTTTCTTTATGTTGCCGCTGGACCTTTTGTCAGGAGTTCGTACAAGGCTGGGGAGCACTTCATCTCAGCAATAGTGAATAGGAAATGATCAGCGCGAGAAGTTCCATTCCCTTGTCCTGTAAACAGTTTCAGACAAATATTTCGTAGCCTCCAATTCCTTTGTGGACATCTCCCCGAATCCATACTCCTTGCCATCGGAGAATCCTTTAAGAAGCGCATCGTAGAGCTGCTCCTGTGAGACATGTTTGTAGTTTAGGACACTTGTCACCCTATCCTCCACGCTTTTTATCATTTTGTCCGAGATCTTCTCATTTGTTATCTTAAGTAGCGAGAACATCGTCTCGATCTTCAAATCATAGAGTATTGTCCCGTGCTGCAGCAGCGTACCATTCCTTCTTGTCTGTGCATTGCCAGAGATCTTTTTTCCCGATACGAGTATGTCGTTTATAGGCGCGAACTGAGCCTTTATACCAAGGTTTGCAAGGCCGCCAATTATCCAGCCGCATATCACTAGATAGCTTTCAAGTATGCCTTTTGGGAACATGCCCTCTGGAGCGATCACGCTGTAGGTTATCTCTCCATTTTCATCGTGGTACACGGCTCCTCCGCCCGTCTTTCTTCTTATGTAATCTATTCCCAGGGAATCGCACCTTTCGATGTTTACCTCGTCATTCATCGACTGGAAATGCCCGATTGAGACTGCCCCAGGCTTCCATCTGTAGAATCTTATTGTGGGAGGAGAATTCTGCTCTGCTATAGCATCACTTATCGCCTCGTCTGCCGCCATGTTGAAGAAGGCATCATGTGTCTGCAACTTTATTATCCTCCACTTCATTTCTTCACCGCCATTACTACTGTCTGTGCAATCGACTCCGGGGTTATACCTATCATTTCTACCCCTTCGCTCTTTGAAACCTCAGAAATTCTGCGGGAAATCTCCGCCTCGGTTGCATCAATACTCATCCCCACAATCGAATCTTCTATTTTCTTGAGGGAAGCTTCTGGATACAAAAAGAAATCCCCAAGAATCTGCAGTAATTCTATTTTCTTTTCGTACTTGAGCTTAACTATTATGAGCTTGCCTCCCGGAACTTTCAGTCTGGCTAAACCTTCCACGGCAAAAACCTAGATGATATGTTTAGCTGAGCAGTTAAATACTTTCCGATTGAGATGTATCTCTATGGCAGAACCGATAATAGGCACAATTGTTGTGAGCTGTAGCCCGAAGCGCTTCTATGCACTCTACCATCTTTCATTCACAGACCAGCGCGTCTTTGCAATTGAGGGATCAGCAGGCTCAGCAGCCTCAATGTTTCCGAAAATAGGAGGAACTGCAGGCGCCATACTCTCCGGGATTATGAGCTCCGGAATCTTGATGAGTGGAGGACTAGGGGGAATGAACACGGCAAGAAGCGTACCGAGCATGCAGGAGCAGAGGAGGCTCGCGGGGGAGAGGCAGTGGATAGCGATAAGGCAGGCCATGGGGGACAAATCAGTAATAGATTATGATCATACTGAGGTTACGCCAGAGATGCAGAATCTTCCCAGTGTGAGCATTCAGTATGAAAAAATCAAGGAGGTGAAGTTCAAGAAGACCCTCCTCTTTTCGGATTACGAGATTGTATTCGAGATGGGCATGCTCTCCTCAGAGACATTCCTTGTGGCTGATAGCGAAGTTGAGCCAATCAGGGCGCTCTTTGCCAAGACTCCTCTCGCATCAAAACTCAAGCAGTGAGGCGGCCATTTCCTACAAGGTCTAGAACCTGATGCCTGAGTTCAACTTAGCTTTTACTCCTACAATTCAAATCAAGAGCCAAAATATATAAAGAGCTTTAGAGAGTTAGTAGCATGGAATTCAAGGGAATTGGCATAAGGCCGAATTTCGAGAACTACGCGCTAGAATCAAGGTTTTCCAAGGTTAGCGTTGCCTGCGGAGAAGAGGGTATGAGGTTTGTCATGCGCGACAAGATAAATGGAAAAGACTATGAGATCAAGTTCCGCATACGAAGCTATGGGGAGAATACAGGCTATGCTTTTGGCATATTGACCCCGGTTTTCTCAGATTACGGCACGTTTGATAATGGCCCGAAGAAAATTGAACCCATATTTTACGCAAAGGACAAGATAACGGCATACATCTGCGCACTAGAACTTGCAGGATCTATCCTAAAAGAAAAGAGGAAGGTGTTTGGGGATTTTCAAGTGCTGCGCGACAGCGGTGCAATCACCTCGCTTTTTGAGAGGCTGGATCTGTGCCTTGAAGCGTATGAACGCTTCAAATTCGACATAACTAACATGAGTGAAGTGCATGCCGATTAGGCCCCGCAGAAGAACGAAGAACTTTCCATTAGGGTGGAGTAGGATTGGGGAGTTCAATGTGGAGAATACAGAGGTTGCCATTGTTAAAAGGAGTGTCCGCACAGATCCCTGGGCCCAGGATAAGATGAACCTCGTCGGATTTGTGCTCAGGGATAGGAAGGCCGATAAAGAAGTGCGCGTTACAGTGTCTGAAGGTACAGTTAGGATGTTCGGGCTGGGCGCCTATGAAACCCGCGATCAGATCAATGTCCACAAATCGAAAACTGACAAGGTGTTTGAGGCCAATTCCTTGGTCGTGGCCTATGAGGGAGCGTTGGAAGCATGCAAAGCCGCCTTGGAAAAAGTCCGCAGTAGATTTAATCCCAAATCCGAAATAGGCAAGTTCACATTAGAAGGAATAAATGAGGATATCAAGATAATATGGAGGTATTCTGAAGAGCTTAAGGTTTCTAGGCTTAACAGCCTAGACCGGTTTCTTGCTTAGGAGGCGAAATAGGATAGTGGCGTGCCGTAGCCCTCCTTCTGTTTTAGGTGGCATTCGACTAAGCGGCATTCTGCCTTGCGTGCTCACTGCGCATCTCTCCAGCCGTTTCACCTGCACTGCGGCGCTCGTAATGTCATAGCTTATGCCGCACAGCAGTCTCGTTTCTGCTCCGGAGCAAGGCCTTGGGCCATATGCGCTCTGCACGGGAAGAGCTTCCTCCATCAAAAGACGGTAAGCCACCCGCACGCCACTGATACATTATTAAATTTCGTGGTATATATTCCTTGTGTATTAGATGCCTGGTGCCATTCTCTTGTTGCCCTCCCTTCCAACCAATCTGTTTGGCTCGCTTACCTCTGAGATAGTGATAGTGGTAGCGATAATAGTGGTGCTCCTATTGATATTTAGGCTTGGCAAATTCATAATCGGGCTGCTGACAAACAGCATACTCGGACTGATCGCCTTCTTCGCACTCAACTATCTCTTCGGCCTTGGTATACCGATAAGCCTGCCGATAATAGTAGTGACAGCCATATTCGGGCTTCCTGCAGTTGCGATAATAGTGCTACTTCGGCTGATGGGAGTGCCGCTCTAGCTACTTTGCCAGCTCTATATCCGACTTCTCCACAGTCTTCCTTTTTGCGTGGGCGCAAAGTTTTGCGGCTTTGCCTGCAATAGAATAAGCAAAGTTGTTTAGGGTCCTTGCGAACTCAGATGCCGCAGGGTCGCTCACGCGAATTGCTCCGGCTTCCTTTAGTATCCTCTTTGCTGTAGCCTTCGTAATCTTCATGCAATGACATACATATTAATAGGAAAAGGCTTAAAAACGGTATCAATGGAGATACGCGAAGTTGGGAGCCAGGACCTAGAGAAATTGACTGAGCTGATAATAAGGGTGTATCGGGACACCAGAATTTCAATGTGGTTCGACTTCGAGCCCACACAAAAGGAGCTTGAAGGGCTCTTTAACTACAAGATCAAATCGGTTGGCAGCGGCAAGTCGGTGGACCTTGTCGCAGTGGAACAGGGCAGGATTTTGGGGGAGTGTGAGATCCTGCTCACCGAACAGGGAGGGATTGTGGGCATAATCATAGAGAAGGCCCACAGGAGAAAGGGCATTGGGATCGAGCTCTTTGAGGCAGGGGCTAAGAGGGCATGTAAGGCAGGAGTAAAGATTGTGTTTGCGGACGTTGCCAAGGAGAACGCCGCTGCTATGAGGTTTTTCAAAAAGCTGGGCTTCAAAATGAGCGCGGCCCAACCAGCAGCTGGAATCGGGATTGATGATGGCCAGGCGCCAATCAGGCTGGAACTTATGCTCTAGCGGCTAAGGGTATAGTTTGCTATCAGGTTTCCATTCACTTGAGTGAGCGCAACGAATTCCGAGTACTTGGATCTGGGCGATGAGTAGTTAACCAGCCATACGTCGCTTTGGGACTTCCCGCCGACGTTGAGCACATTGTAGAATGTGGCCTGCGCGGTAACGTTGGAGAACCCGAATTTTTCTACGAATGCGTTGACGCTTGGTATGCCAAGATCGTATGATCTGGCAACTGCAAGTGGTCCGAACTCGAAGACATAGCTCTTGTTCTTGTCGAACCCATAGATCACGCAGTCGCTCGTATAATTGTTCTCAAGAGTTGAGACGAATCCGTACTTCGGATAGTCAAATGAGTACGAGACATAGGAAGGGCACGGGCTAGTCGAGTTGTACGTGACTGCAGCTGTTATGTGCCAGCTGCCTGAATACTGCGAGGGGGTAACGTTAGTTATCTCGACAAGCGTGTCGGGATTTTGGTTTTGGATGTCGTGCTGCACTAGCGAGACGGCCTGTAGCTCTGTTACATGCTGCCCTAGCCCTATGCTCTGCACCCCAACATAGACCACCACAAGTATGACCGCCACTATTATCGCGGCTACTATTACCTGCATTAACAAGTTCATGATAGGAATGATGCGATATAAAGGTATTTATATATTGCACGCCAACAAGCCGAGAGTATTCACCTAGTGCGCAAGCCTCTTTGATGCCTCAAGCGACCTATCCACAACCTTTGCAATCTGCATCTGGTCAAGCAGCCTTGCTATCTTCTCTTTGCTCGCGTTGGTGACTGTGTTCTTGGTGTTTATAGAGCAGACGTCCTTGTATGGCAGTATCGAGAGTTCGTATGTTCCTATCTGCCTGGCCACGTCTATTATCTCCTGCTTGCCCAGGCCTATTAGAGGACGCAGTATCGGCAGCTCCACGGATTGCTGGGATGCACTCAAATTCGCAATCGTCTGGGATGCCACCTGCCCGAGGCTTTCTCCTGTGAATATTGCAGTGGCCCCTTCCCTCTGCGCGATCTTCTCGCTTATCCGAAAGAGGAAGGCTTTGAGAAGAACCGGTTCGTACTTGTTGTCCACCTTTGTGAGAGCGAGCTGGAAGATATGGGATGGAACGTAGTAGGACACAGCAGTGGGCGAATATTTCGAGAGGATCTTGAGCAGGCTTGGGATCTTTGACCTGTCGACCGCACTGTTTTTGGCAAGCCCGTGAAGGTGGATGTATATGGGAGCCACTCCTCGCCTCATCGCATACCATGCTGCAACAGGCGAATCTATGCCGCCTGAAAACATCACTATTCCCCTGCCGCTGCTTCCCACAGGTATTCCATTTATCCCCTTCCTCTTGTCAGCCGAGATATAGCTTTTGTCCTTGTAGACGATGACCGAGAGCTCGGACTCTTTAGAATCGAGCTGCGGGTCAACCCCGGATCCTAGCGCCACGCCGACGAGCTCCTTGACTATGTCGCGCGAGGTGAACTCTAGCTGCTTGTAAGACCTGCTTGCGCTGATTTTAACGCTCTTCACTTTTTGGGCTTTTATTTTTGCCAGCAATTCTGCTGACAGTTTTTTTATCTCCTCCATCCCGGCCTTTGTCGAGTAGGTGAGACTGTAGTTGCTTATTCCTATCACGTATCCAAGGCCATCCATGATGCGCTTTGCCTGGGCCTCGCTCTTAACTGGTATCAGGAACTTGTCGTAATCCACCTTTACAGAGCTAAGAGGCACTTTGAGCTGCGCGCAGATATTTCTTCTCAGGATGGCGATGAAGCTCGCCCTGTTGTTTCCCCGAAGCCATAGCTCGCCGAAGTGCACGAGTATCGACTTTTCGGGTTTTAATGCTGCCATGAGAATCCGCTTTATTTGATTAGGTAACTAGTTCCTTTAGCCTGTCTTTTCTTAGCGCCTCCTTTATCTCCATTGCAATCCTTCTCCCAATGCTCACCTCATGCCCGTACCTGTACTCTGTTGATGGGGATTTCTTACTGTCAGGAGAACCTGGAGTCCTGAAACTGGCGTCATATACCAGCAGCTTGTCGTTCTCCTTTGCGACGCTCTGGAGAGCAAATGGGCCTATTATCCCTGGCTTGCAGTATTCCTTGCACGCCTCCACCATCTGCATGCCCATCGAATACATCATCGGGATCAGGGATTCCTTTGGACTTATGGCATAGTGCCCCATCTCTTCACCCCATGGGAACTGGATCCTGGTGTCCGTACCCATTATCTCAAGCTCTCCGGTGAGAATGGAATAGAAGTAGTTTATGTTAACTGTATTTCCGGGAAGGTACTCTTGGATTGGAGCGCTCTTGAAGCTCTTTGAGATGAGTTTTCCCTCCTCTTTGTTCCTGGCTCGCGCAACCTCTTTTTCGTAAGCTGCAATGTACTCATCTGCACTGCCAACTATCGGGAAGTTGCGCTGGAAAGGCTTATCCCCTATCGCTGCGCTTGCCTTTACTATCACCTGCCTGTCGATCTCCCTCGGGGAATTGAACTTCTTTGGGGTAGGGATTCCTGCAACCTCAAGTAGGAACTCTTGATTTACCTTCGCCTGACTCGCACCCCTCTCTTCGGCCTGCAGGAGCTTTCTGTTCCCAAAGATAGGTATTGTGAAATGGTTGTTAATCTTATCATAGCCCAAATAGACCTGGAATGACCTGTGGGGTATGAATATCGAACCGTACTCCAAAAGCTTGCCAATCACCCTCTTTTCTGCCAGCTCCCTCCACTCCTTGATTAGTATTGTGTTGTCTACGCAGCCAAGATCTCCATCTGTCTTGTAGTATTTGGTGTATGGCAGCTCCCTTCCTTTTTTCGCCACCACTACAGAGCGTAGCTGCTCGTCAACTGCGCCCCTTGCGATTTCAAGGGCAGAGTGGGATCCAAGAGTTGCTACGCTGGGGTCTGAGAACTTATCTGCAGTGCGCTGCATTTGCGACCTTCGTATCATTCTCCCACACGCACTAATTGCCGAGAAAAGATTATATTACAGTTAGTCCAAATGCAGGGCATAGGTGTTCCTGTAGAGCCTCTTCCCGTTCTTTGTACCGTAGAGTTCGTAGGACATGACAGGCTTTAGCCCCCTCTCAGACACGAATGCGGACATCGCCTTCTTGCTGCTAAGGTACAGGTCGTAGCCGTTTGTCACGGTTTCTATCTTGGAGATGAACTCGTCGCAGTCGTTTATGTACTTCTCTATCTTGTGCGCCATCTTGTTAGTGCGCTCGAAGCTGCCACGAAGCTGCACCACAGCCTCATAGTAGCCTGCGGATTTCCTGTTGCACTTGGGGCACATCGCCTTGGAATACCTAAGCTCAACCTCCCTTCGTATCCCCATTATGTTGTCCTCTGGCCTGTCCAGCTCGACTATAGCAGCGCCTTCTATGGAGCTTATAAGCTTGGTATCGAACTCCTTGAAGCCCTTGCTAAGCAGCGTGCCCAGCGCCTCATCGCTCTTCTCTATGAACACCCCATCAACCTTGATTCTAGCGCAGCGCTTGCACACCACTATCTTAAGCTCGCTTGGGAGCCTGGTTCCAAGCCTCTCGATTGTGCAGAACTCGCAGAACTCCCCGTAGAAGTGGGCATCGCTGCTGGATCTATTGCATATTGGGCAGTGTTTTGGCATTGTCTTCACCTTTCTGGTAGTGCCTGCTGACTATGGCCCCGTATGCAGGCCTTGTAATCAGTATGCCCAGAAGTGCTCCCATGATTGTCGATTCAGAGAATCCGATGACTGTTACAAGGGAGGTTGAGAATAGAAGAGGGAGCATCGCGATGACTATCAGTGCAGCGTCGACCCAGATTATGTAGAATGCACCCTTGAGCCTTGACTTAACTGCTGACTCGTGGGTATTGGTGAGCACCTCGTCTGTGATTATGATCTGCGCATCGACTCCGGTTCCCACTACTGCAATCATTCCAGCGACTGCCGAGAGGTCAATCGTGCCGAGCAGGCCTATGACCGAGACTATTATGAAGAGCTCTGCTAGAACTGTAAGGACTATTGGCACCACAAGGAAGAGCTTCCTGTACCTTATTGTGATGAGCGTAGCTACCGAGAGCACTGCAAGAAGTCCGGCTATCCCGCTTATCACAAGGAACTTGCTGCCAAGCGTGGCAGGGGTTGTGGAAGGGGTCCCGACAATCACAGGCACAGGAAGCGCGCCTCCGGATAGGATGCTTGAGATCGACTTTGACTGGTTTGCGGCATAGTTCTCTGCAGCAAGCTGGGTGTAGTTCACAGGAGCGCCGCCTGAAATCACATACGAGACGCCTGATGAGCCGTTGGTCACCCCAGGATCAAGCCGTGGAGCCGAGAGCAGTCCTATCGCAGGCCAGGTATTAACTGCATCTATGTTCGCGCCAGCAGCAGGAGTTATTATCTCGAACTGGGGAGTCATGTTCCTAGAACTGATGTAGTGCAGGGTGTAGTTGAGCATAGTTAGCTGGCTTGCAATATAGGAAGGAGTGCTCTTCTCTAAGATGACTGTGTTATATGAGGCCCTGTGTGTGGTAAAGAACTGGGAGAGCAAGTTCCAGTTGCTTGCATTCTTGCTAAGTATCTCTACCGGTATGGAGCGGTTTCCAAACACCACTGAACCTTCTACTGCTGCAACTGCCTGGGACTGCGTGAGCCCTGCAAGCGCCCCCCCAGAGGAGAGTGCCGAGCCATTTAGCAGCACTATTGATTGCGTCGGACGGTCAAGGAAGAGGTAGAGTGGCTGATATGCCTGCCCGAACACCACCCTTGCGAATTTGTCAGCAGCCTTCTGGGTCAGATAAAAAGATACCGACCAGGAGACGTTAGTACCGAACACTGTTGGCGGAGCGCTGCCTATGCTGCCGCTAAGTATTGAGGAGCCGTTTAGCGCCTCCCTGCCGCTGACTATTCCCTGGAAAATCCCCTGGCTGTTTATTATATTTATGGTGGCATTGATCTCGCTTGGGGACACGCTGGGTATGGTGACGTAGAGCTCCGAGTTTCCTATCCCCTCGACTGTTACCTGCTTGAGGCCGAATGTCGAGACCCTTTGCTGGAGTATGCTGATCAGGTTTGCCATCTGGTCAGGGGCTACAGGCTGCTCAAGCGCGACTGGTATTTGCGTCCCGCCAACGAACTCTATCCCGAAATGCAGCAGGTGCGGACCGCCATATGCTATGTCAAGCGCAGCTAGGGAGATGACTATCGCTAGCAGGAAGAGTATTCTTCTGTCAGTTAGGTATCCTACTACGCTCATCTATCCACCGCGATCATGCCTTTTTTTGTACATAAGTATTATCGGCGTATTGCCAAGCCATGTGGTGAGTATGTCTGCAAGCAGACCAAAGAGAACCACTCCTGAGATCTCATAGTATGTTGGCACATAGGCGATTATTGAGACTATGAACAGCACTGCGAATGAGACTATAGCCGCAGTTGTCATTGTAAGGCCTGTCTTCATTGCATGATATGCCCTCTCCTCAGGCGTGCCCTCCCTTCTCTTGAGTATACGCACAGCAGTGAGCATCTCGGTGTCTATCGCGTATCCGATTAACATCAAAAGGCCCCCGAGGCTGGCTAAGCCGAGAGGTATGTTTAGCACCACCATTGCACCAAGCGCTATCACCATGTCGTTGCCTGCACCGAAGATTATGGCAAGTGCTGGTGCCCAGGACCTGAAGACTATCAGCACAGCTATTGAGATTAGCACAAATGCTGCAATCACTATGGCCTCAAACTGCCCCAGGAAGTACCTGCCTAGAGTGGGAGTGACTTGCTGATAGGTATAGGTCGTGAAGGGGACAAGGGACTTGACAGTTGTGAGCACTTTTTGCTTGTAGTATGCAGTTGCGCCGACGTATGCGCTCTGCGCGACCTGGGTCATGTTGGCAGGGTTGCTGGAATTGTATGAAGGGGTGCCAACAAAAGGCGAGAGTGCCCCAAGCTCAAGGGAGAGCTGGGTGTTCATGCCCTTAAGTGACTCCTCAACGCTCTTGTTTTCTGCCGCAAGGGCTGCGGCAAGGGTCGTGTTGCTCGGGCTATGTAGCAGGGCATTTTGAAGTGTTGTGGCATTTAAGTATGAAGTGGTATAGTTTGCCTGGTAGGCATAGAAGTTGAGCAGGTAGTCTTCCCCATTGACAAGGCTCTTGTTGTTTGGGATTGTTATCTGGATCTCTCCGCTGCTCTGGAAGATCGAGGGAGTGGACACTTTGAGCGCAGAGCCTATCTGCGATGAGATCTGCTGCGCATTGAGGGTCGCATTTGTCTGCAGCGTGAGGCTGACGCCTCCGCTAAGCGAGGAGTCAAGGGAGAGGTGCGTTGAGAGCAGTATGCCGATTAGCATCAGGATTATAGGAATTACAATGTAATAGCGCACGTTCTTGCTAGTGTATATGTTCGGAATGGTTACCATTAAGCATCAGCTAACAGAGATAGAGTAATAATGCCGAAAAGGTATTTAAATATGCGATTATGGCAAGATGGCAGGATGGGCCGAATCTGTGGGGGGCTACATCGGCTTGGTTTTGTACCCGCCCATTCATTTCAGCATTTTTTTCAGGCTCCTGTATTCCGCGAGCATCAAATCCAGCATCGGCCTTATGTTGCCGCTTGTTTCGTAGGCTTTTAGTGCCGCATAGTACTCCCTTCGTTTTTTGAGTTCGATGTTGACAGGGGGGAAGCCGTGCTTGAGCAGGATATTGTTTAAAAGAAGCCTCCCCACCCTTCCATTTCCATCCTGGAACGGATGTATCATCTCGAATTGGTTGTGGATCACCACAGCCAGCACCATCGGCGGATATTTCCATTTGTTGCTCTTGTACCAACCAACCAGTCTTGATAATAGCGAGACGACCTGTGTTGATTTGGCTCCCTGGTGTATGATTGTGCCAGCCGAATTTACAATAGAAACCTCGACTCCCCTTGCCCTGAATTTCCCTGCAAAGCCCTTTGAATTTTTAAATATTATCCAGTGCAGCGTTTTGAGCAGTCCAAGTGATAGGTGATCCTTTGTCTTTCTGATGTAGGAAACCGCATCTGAGACGCCGGTGGTTTCAGATATCTCCTCCTTTGACCTATCTGGCCACTTGTTTTCAGTTAGTATTTTCCTGACTTCGCCTTTTGTCACTGTGGATCCTTCTATTGCATTGGTGTCATAAGTGAAGGCTTCAGTGAACTTTGCCCAGTCCTCCTCGCTCAGGTGCCTCATTTCTATTCTGCCGCGCCCCTCCATGGTTCTAAGTTCATCGATCTCTGATGGCGAGAGGGAAGTCTTGTAAGGATCCCCAAGGGTCTTGAGGGTTGCAACCTTTGTCTCCAGGACCAACTCCACATCCTTCACCTTTTGAGAAAGCGCGTCATCCGAAAGGTTGCTCCCGAGGAAAACCCTTGCCTTTTTCACCTTCCCCAAAATCCGGTATGCGTGGACCAGATAATATTTTTTCCTGCTGCCAACCTCCTTGATCTCCAGGTACATAAGCATATTGGGGGGCTACAGATATAAATAAGTATTGTTTGGGGGGCTACATGCTTACGGATATCTGCCCCCCAAGGCTGATGCAGAAATATGCAGGGGTAGGGATTTGAACCCTAGCATCCACTAAAGGAAGCGGGCCCTGAACCCGTCGCATTTGGCCAAGCTCTGCCACCCCTGCACAGTGATTTACTATTTCAGGGCATTGATTTAAGTATTGTTATGGTTGTAGTTGAGCTGGTACGCAGCTAGAAGCATCTCGTCCAAAACCCATGGCTTTACGGTCTCCTTCTTAACCTTGCCGATGTCAAGCACTCCATCACGCATCTGCATTAAAAGAAGGTATTTTTCAGTTAGTATATATATTGCAAGCTCTTCCATCTCTTCTTCCGATAACTTCTCCTTGCCCCTTTTCAGAATAAGGTCTAGTAGCTTTGGGATTGCAGTTACAAGCGTCTTCCTATGCTTTACCGAATTGCCGCTCAACATGTTAGTTTGAACCTCTTGGACATTAAGCAGGCTGTGGGCGTCCCGAAGCCTCTCAATTATCTCATTTTCATTCCTTTCCCAGTCTCGGATTCCGAAGGCAGATTTTACTTCTGCCTTGAATTTCAGCATGCAAAGTGATGAACCAAGCATGCCTTCCGCCATACGCTGGTTGACCTGTCCTCCTGCGTCATCGACCAGTGGCCAGTCAAGCACTTCTAATATATCGAGTATGTCCTTTACCTGTGAGCCCTTTATGTCTAGCTGCTTGCCTTTGAGTACGTCTATTATGAGATTGTCAGTAAGTATGCACATCGACCTTTCTATCACGCAGGCAATATCCTTGAAGTCCATGCGCTGCTGGTGCACTAGATTCATCTTTTTGATCACTAAGATTAAGTGCTCCTTTTCAGGCCCAGACAATCTGAGTTGAACTATGCCCCTGAAGCCGCCTTGCATAGAGCCTTGTGCCTTTGCCTGCCCCACAGGTTTATCTATGGGCTTGTCAGATTTAAAAGTCGACATAATAGTCTATTAGTTGTGCCGTTTTTATAGGAGCACTATGGTTTTGTACCATTCCCTAGGGATAAGTTTATAGCATTTTTATCGGAAGTACTAGATTATGGCGAAAATCGGGTTGGCCGGAGCTACTGCAATAGGCCTGGGCGCAATAATCGGAGCTGGAATCTTCGTGCTCAGCGGGACGACGATAAACCTTGCTGGCTCTGGGGCGCTAATAGCATTCATCATAACAGGCATTGTTGCAGTCATAATAGCCCTTGAGCTTGGAGAGCTTTCAAGCGAGATGCCAAAGGAGACAGGTGCTAGCTACTCCTTTACCTACAACGCTTTTGGCAGCGAGCTGGGATTCATCGGAGGGGTGCTGCTCTATTTGGGATACGTCGCAGGTGTCTCGACAATAGCGCTGGGATTTGGAACCTACCTCTCATCAGCATTCGGAATCGGCAGCCAGCTCTACACCTATGCGTTCTCGGTACTGCTGGTTATAGGGCTCACGCTGATAAACTACAGGGGGATAAAGAGCACTGCAAACACGGACCTGGTGCTGGTGCTCTTCAAGATAATCGTATTGCTTATCTTTGTGGCCTTCGCGGTGCTGTACGGCAAGTGGGCAACCACGCAGATATTTGGCTTTTTCAGCAATGGAACCGGGGGGATTTTCTCGGCGAGCGTAATTGCGCTCTTTGCCTACGCGGGATTTCAGTCCATAGCATCGCTGACACCTGACCTCAAGGGCGGAGGAAGGACTGCTGCGAAGGCGATAATAATCTCGGTGATAGTGAGCATGATACTCTATGTTGCGGTGACAATCTCCCTGCTCGCCCTGGTTCCTGGGAACAAGTTCGGGCTTGTAGCAAACCCGCTCAGCTACGCGCTAAGCAGCGTATCTGCGCCATCATGGATATTCATACTGATAACCATAGGCGCGCTTGTGGCGACAACATCTGCGACACTATCGATGATGGTCGGTGGATCCCGCACGCTCTATCAGATGTCTGTGGACGGCCTTCTTCCAAAGCGCTTCCTCAAGACCAACTGGGCGAAAGCACCGATCAATTCCATACTCTTAACAGCTGCACTTGGGATACTATTCCTCTTCTCAGGCAACATCTACATCATCGCTGCAATAAGCAACTTCGGGATACTCTTCAGCTTCCTTCTGACCGGCCTTGCGCTAATAAAGATGAGGAGGATAAGAAACCACTACAAGGAGAAGAAGGGCCTGCTGGGCAGCCACACGATGGTCAGCTTCAAGGATGTCTTCCAGATGCCGCTCTACCCGTACCTCCCCATAATCGGGATAGTTGCGATACTGGTCTTTTTCTACGCATTCCCAAACGCCGTGATAAGCACCGGTGTGGCGCTGACGTTCGCCACAATAATAGTTTACTACGTGATAAGGGAGATAAAGAACAGGCCGGTGGTAAAGATCAGGTTCTTCGATTAGAAATGTGTTTTTGCACAAGTTTTATATACCAGTAAGATTATCTTACTAATATGGAAAGGGCAAAGATGGTTGAAATAACAAGAACAAGCTCGAAGGGGCAGGTAGTGATACCTACAGACATAAGGAAAAAAATGGGAATAAAGACGGGGAGTCTTTTCTTCATAACTTCGAAGAATGGCATGATTGTGATGAAAAGGCTGAATGCCAAGATCAGCAATGCTGACCTCAAGACCTTGAGGAATGTGGAGGAGGCATGGAAGGATATAGAAGATGGAAGGTACAAAGTCTACTCTAAGGAAGCTTTTTCTAAAGAGTTGGCTAAATGGTAGGCAGTATAGAGAAGGTAATAGTCACTGACAAATTTGAGAGAGATATAAAGAAGCTGAGAGACAAACGCTTAAGCAGAAGGATAGATTTAGAGGCAAAAAGGCTATTTGAGAGCCCGGATGCAGGTAAACCATTGAGATATGGATTGAAAGGAGAACGGACGGTGCGCATCGGTATGTATCGCCTGATTTACAAAAGGGAGGGGGCTGATTTGCTTCTTTTAAGATTCGAGCACAGAAAGGATGTTTACGACTAAGTGCACAGAGTAGAATGATCATATGCTGATAGGGATAATAGGCGCACCGAACAAGGGGAAGAGCACCCTCTTCTCTGCGCTCACTATGGCCAGCGCGCAGATAGCCGACTACCCTTTTACTACCATAAAGCCAAATCACGGTGTGGCTTACGTTGCAAGGGAGTGCGCAGAGAAAGGGCTTGGGGTCAAATGCGCACCTAAGAATTCTGTTTGTGTGAACGGGCTCAGGTACGTCCCGATAAATATCGTGGACGTTGCTGGCCTTGTCCCTGGGGCGCACCTTGGCAGGGGAATGGGCAACCAGTTCCTTGGCGATGCGATAGCCGCAGACATGCTTATACAGGTCATCGACGCAACAGGGAAGACAGATCTTCATGGAAACCCTTCCGAGGTATCGGATCCTGCAGAGGAAGTCAGGATGGTGGTGAATGAACTGGTCTACTGGGTTGCCGGGATAGTCAAAAAGCACATCTCAGGCGTAGCTAGAAGACCTGATGGGATAAGGGCGATGCACGAGATGCTGGCAGGACTCAAAGTGAGCGAATCCCAGATTTCTAGGGCAATCGAAAAATCCAACCTCACATCTGCAAACATATCGTGGAGCGAGCAGGACATAGAGTTGTTCTCAAGGACACTGCTCAAGCTGAGCAAGCCCATAGTAGTGGCTGCCAACAAGATCGATGTCGCAGACGAGAATGCACTCTCAAGAATCAGGGAGAACCTCGAGGGCTATCAGGTGGTTGGCTGTTCTGCAGCAATAGAGCTCGCTCTTCGCAAGGCGCAAAAGCTTGGAGTGATAGACTACCAGCCAGGCGCCACAGAATTCAAGATGCATGGAGAGATGAGCGATGGCCAGAGGAAGGCGCTTGAGTACATGAAGGGATTCATATCAGAGGAGGACGGGACAGGCATCCAGCAGCTTTTGAACAAGGTGGTCTTTGAAACCCTTGGAATGATAGTTGTATATCCGGTGGAAGACGAGAACAAGTACACGGACCATTATGGTAATGTGCTCCCTGATGCGATGCTTGTAAAAAACGGGAGCACGGCGATTGAACTTGCGGCGATGATACACACCCAGATTGCAAAGGGGATGCTCTATGCAATTGACGCCCGAAAAAAGATGAGAGTCAACAAGGAGTACATTCTAAATGATGGGGATGTGATAAAGATAGTGAGCTCTGCAAAGTAGCTACCACTCTTTTATCATGAAAAGGCTTGCAAGCAGCTCGTCTGGCCGGGTAAGTATTATATGACCTCCTCCCCGCACTAAAGTGCGGGGTTTCCATCTAGAAGAATTTGGAGAGCCGCGCCTGCATCGCTTCAATCTTCTGATATCTATCAAGCGACTGGTTCTTCACGTAATTCTTTGTTGTTTCAAAATCGACGTCGCCCACACT
>JAGWGI010000015.1 GCA_028867435.1 Microcaldota archaeon
GACGTATAACGCATACCGGCAGCCAAGACGAAAGTCTTTGTGCCACCATTGATGGCGAATAGTCGTTTGTAGGAATCTGGGAACAAAAATTATTAAATGTTGGTGATGTTATGAATTAGGTTGCGGGGAGAAATCAACATAGTCGTTTTATGGTCTAACCACTGTGCAATTTCTCAGCCTAACTACCTGATTTGCCCTGTTAAGATTTCCAATCGCTGCCATACAGCCTGTAGATCTCACGAAATCTATGCATGCTTCCACTTTGGGTTTCATGCTCCCCTCCTCAAAGTGGCCTTGTTCCACATACCTTGAGAGCTCCCCTGTGGTCACTTTAAGGAGCTTCTTTGCACCTTTTTTTCCGAAGTTGATGTATGCACCATCAGTTGCGGTGAGGATGAACATGTTATCTGCGCCAAGGGACTTTGCGAGCAGCGCAGAGGTGTAGTCCTTGTCTAGCACCGCGTCTGCGAAGTCGTACCAGCCGCCCCTGTAGACTATTGGCACGCCCCCTCCGCCCCCTGCAATCACTATGTAGCGATTCTTGAGGAGTGCCTTTATCGAGCCGAGGTTGAGCACCTTCATTGGTTTTGGGGAGGCAACAACCCTTCTGTAGCCATTTATTAGCTTCTTTATTTTGAACTGGCTGCGCAGGGCCCTTGCCTGGCCGGCGTTGTAGAATTTGCCTATAGGCTTTGTCGGGTTTTTGAAGGCCGCATCCTTAGGATCGACCAGCACCCTGGTCAGCACTACCTCCACCTGCTTGTGCACGCTTTTTGATTTGAGGTACTTTGCAATCTCCTCTTCGAGCATGACCCCGATCTGCGCCTGTGTCTGCGCGGTTAGAAGCCCCAGGCTTAGGCTCTCTGCGCCTGCAAGCTCGCCAACCTGGGGTCCGTTGCCATGTGTTATTATCACATTTCCCTGTTTGCTTAGAAAATAGATTGCATTGAGGACACTTTTCAGCGTTTTGGAAGTTTCTAACGCATTTCCGCCAATGGAAACTAAATTGAGCATTCTATTACCTAGATATGTAATAACATTACGTTTTTAAGCCAAATTATGTAGCCCTTAATACACAATGATTAAATATGAGTTGCTGCATATTATATAGCGGGAAGTCAGGCATAGGTAAGATACAGGGAAAGTATTTAAGGAGGAAGGGGGTGGCGCAGGGGTGCGCCGCTAAATAGGTGGGGAAAATGGGAATAGAAGAGATAGAGCAGGGGAACTTTGGGGATGCGACCGTGGCTTTCAATATGAAGGTTGCGGCCTGTGATGGCAACGCCTACCCGGTAGGCGAGGCTGAGGAGAGGGATCTAAAGAGAATGATAGAGAGCAGCTGCATGCACTGCAACAAGGTCCTTGGCAAATATGAGATAAAGGTGGTTCCTCCACAGATAGTTCAAGAGCAGGACAGATACGTTTCAAGCGGGATAGTCTCGCGAAGGGTTCTGTGCACAAGCTGCTACGAGAAGATGACATCGAGCACAAGGGAGAGAATAAGGAGCCGCTACAGCGAGGCTAGGCGCTCGCTCAGGGCAAAACTCTTCAAGGCATTTGCTGGGGGCGTAGCAGGTAGATAGGGCGCTTGGCTTAGCTTATTTCTTTTGTTTTTAATACTGGCGTACTGGCCCTTAATGCCAAGCCCCCAGGCTTTGGCATACCAGAAAAAGAAAATCCACAGATGGAACTACTTCTTGTTGAAGGCCTTTGAGTCTACAAGGATCATGTGGAAGTCGCTGTCGTATCCGAGTGCCGCCTTGAAGGCGTCAGCATCAATGGTTATGGTGCTGTCGGAGTACGGATCGTTTATGTAGAAGGTGTCCTTATCGTAGCCCTTGACCACAACCCAGTGTGGAGATGACTCCAAATATGGGTTTATGACCTTTGCATCTATCAGTACTATCGGTATGTTCTTTGAAGATAGGGTCTTTTTTATCGACTGCAATGTTACGGTTCCTATCTCCTCTGTGACATTCGCGTTCTGCGACTTGAGCCTTATCTCGTTGAACGAGGCTGAAAGGGTGTCGAGATTCACGTTCTCGTACACTGCGAGCTTCTTTTCATAGCCCTCATCCTTTGCGTTTGTCACTATGCCAGCCTTTGCGCCCCTCTTTGAGAGGGCGTACGCAAGCCCGTACCTTGAGCCGTGCCAGACAGAGCCGTTGACTGCCTCCTGCCAGATGTCGAACTCGCTCTCCCTCTTGAGCTTGAATTCGGGGTTTATGTACTTTAGAACCATCATCGCGCACGCTGCGCTGCTTGTGAACTCCTCAGTCTGTGGATAGTGAGGCACATCGAACATTACGCTGTCCTTTATCTTCGCTTTCCTTATTTTTGCAAGGAGATTCGCCTTGGCAACTTTAGGCTGCCTTGAAGGCTTGCTGGACTTCCTTGCAGGCCTTGAGCTTGCGCTCCTTCTATTAGACTTATTCCTTGAATTTGCTCTCGTATTTTTTCTTCCCAATCCCATCGCCCGCATAAAAGCATGCAGGGAGGGAGATTTGCTCAATAACTATTGAACTCCCGTAGGCCTAAGCCAGCAGATCTTGAGTCTGTCGCGTTTGACCAAGCTCCGCCATCCCTGCAGCACTATCTATTGTAACATACTGTTTTAAAGGTTTTCCAATCGCCAGGCTAAACCATTGCTGGTTCTGATATTTATATCTATTTACAAGATATATCCATCTGGCATCAGTTTCCTTCCTATCACCAACCTTACTTATTTCCCGATATTTATAAACTAGCCCTATTGTTTTGTATAATAAGGATTGCATGGAATTAGAACGTTTTGACGACGTAAGATTTGACATAAAAAGGGAGCAGGAGAAGGGAATGAACGCTTCGGTTAGGGTGTACGCCACATCTGGCATGCTCGAGAAAATGAAGCAGGACAGAACACTAAAGCAGGCGGTAAACGCATCGACCCTTCCCGGGATAGTGGGAAAGGTGATGGTCATGCCAGATGGTCATGAGGGTTACGGCTTCCCTGTTGGCGGTGTCGTTGGATTCGATGCTGAGGAGGGAATAATATCCCCTGGAGCTATCGGATTCGACATCAACTGCCTTACTCCAGACACTAAGGTATTAGACGAAGATGGTGCATGGCACAGCATTTCAGACATGCTAGATATAAGGCACAGGCTTATGAGTTTTGGTCTTGACGACAAGAAGTTAATCAAGGCAGATGGGCTCCTTTTCATGAAGAAAGAATGGAAAAACCACGTTCTTGTAATCAAAACCAAATTTGGCAAAGAGATAGTTGCAACTCCAGACCATCCGCTGCTCACAGATAGGGGGATGTTGCTATCGGCTAGACTATCAAAAGGGGATTTGCTAGTCAGCAGCGGCTTTGAGGGGATTGAGTTTGTAAGGCCAAGGCAGGAAAGGATACTTACCGAGGAGATGCTCAGGGAAACGCTTGCTTCTTTTGGGACAAGCGATAAGGGAAACGGAACGATACAGGTTCTTAACAGGCTAAGAAAGTTAAACCTTAATGTGGTAGATTTGCAGCATCAAAAATTGCCTATTTTGATAAAGCTTCTAGGGTTTGTTTTTGGAGATGGTACGATACCAAATATTAAGCATGGCGTGCACTATACTACCTTCTACGGGAAGCTGGAGGATCTTGTTGAGGTAAAGAAAGATATTCAAAGACTGGGGTTCAAGTCTGCGATACATATTAGAAAAAGGCACCATAAGATAAAAACGTTCTATGACACAATTGAATTTGACTTCATTGAGCACTCGCTTAGCGTAAATTCAAGAGGATTTAGCTCGCTTTTGGTTACTCTTGGAGCTCCTTTGGGCAAAAAGGCGGCAAAGGCATATAGGATTCCGGAATGGGTAATGAATTCGGAAAACTGGCAGAAAAGACTTTTCCTCGCAGCTTATTTTGGTGCAGAGCTATCTACCCCTAGCGTGATAAACGGGTATAATTTCAAGATGCCATCTTTCAGCGTAAACAAGCTGAGGTCTCTTGGCGACAATGCGATTGCTTTCCTAAAAGACATTAAAACCATGCTAGAATCTCTGGGAGTTGCAACCTCAGAGCCTTCGGTTGTTGAGGGGTACAGTTACAAGGGTGTTCATGGCGAAAGCACAGGCTTTAGGCTCTCGATAATGTCTAATACCGAAAACCTGATCAGGTTCTTCGGGACTGTTGGCTACGTGTACAATCATGAAAAGGAGAGAAAGGCAAGCATAGCCTGTGCGTACCTGCGCTATCTTGAGGGAATTAGAGGGGAGCGGAATTTGGCAAGACAGACGTCTATCCAGATGCATACTGCAGGATTGAGCAAAAAAGCGATAATTGGAAGGCTTGCTAGCGGCAATGTGAGCGAAGGGTTCATAGAGCACTCGATATTTGGTAGGACCGGGAAAGCCAGAATTTATGGGTCGTTGAAACTGGAAGAATTCGCAGAAAAGTTTGAAGTGGGCAAGAGCGGACTGGTCTACGATGGAGTTTCAAGCATCGAACAGGTTCCGTATTCTGGTGAAGTGTTTGATTTGACGATGGACGACCCGAACCATAATTTCATTGCAAACGGCATAGTGGTTTCGAACTGCGGGGTCAGGCTGATTAAAACCGATTTGACTGAGAAGGAGGTGAGGCCAAAGCTTGAGATGCTGATGGATCGTCTCTTTGCCAATGTGCCAAGCGGGGTTGGTAGCAAGCTAAAGCTCGGATTCACTCAAGAGGACGTCAAAAAGGTCGCAGAGGAGGGAGTGGGATACGCGATAGGCAAGGGCTTTGGCTTTGAGGAGGACATTAAGAGGATAGAGGAGAACGGCATGATTGCGGGAGCTGACATCGAAAAGGTGAGCCAGGCGGCGAGGAAGAGGGGCATGCAGGCACTTGGAACCCTTGGGGCTGGAAACCACTTCCTTGAAGTGCAAAAAATCGACAGTATACTAAACGAGAGGATTGCAAAGGCATACGGGCTCTACGAGGATCAGGTTGTGGTCATGGTGCACACTGGTTCGCGCGGATTTGGCCATCAGGTGTGCAGCGACTATCTCAAAATCCTGGTTGAGTACCAGCAAAAAAACAACATCAAGATAGTGGATCCGGAACTTAGCTATGCAAAAATCGGGAGCAAGGAGGCGGATGATTACATCGGGGCGATGAACTGCGCCGTCAACTTCGCATTCACAAACAGGCAGATAATAACAAACTCTATACGAAAGAGCTTTGAGGAGACCTTTGCCAAAAGCGCTGACGCGCTCGGCATGGATTTGCTCTACGATGTGGCGCACAACATAGCAAAGCGCGAGGAGCACGTCTTTGAGGGCAGAAAGGTGAGTGTCTACGTGCACAGGAAGGGAGCCACGCGCGCGTTTTCCAAGGGGAGAGAGGAGATACCTAGGATTTACAGATCTGTAGGGCAGCCTGTCATAATACCAGGCAGCATGGGAACGGCAAGCTATGTGCTCTGCGGAAAGGAGGGTGCGATGGATGAGACATTCGGGTCAACCTGCCACGGCTCCGGAAGGCTGATGTCTAGGCACCAGGCGATACGGGACATACCGCAGGAGAAGACATTTGGAGACCTTGAGAGGAAGAAGATATCGATAAGGGTGAGAACCAAGCAGCTGATAAGCGAGGAGGCGGAGTGGGCATACAAGAATGTGGATGATGTAGTCGGGGTTGTGGAGAAGGCTGGAATCTCTGATATAGTTTCAAGGAACGTGCCACTTGGAGTTGCTAAGGGATAGATTCCAAAAAGGTTTAGACAGTTCCTTATAATCGCGCCTGCACCCTTTCGATTCCTACAAGCAGCTGCTTTGCATAGTGCATGTCCACCTTTTGGAGCAGTTTTGCGGCAAGCTCCTTTGCCTCCCTGAATTTCCTATGCTCTGCCAGAAGATTCGCGGCGTAGTAAAATGCGTTTGGTATGCCCAGGTCGATCACCTTGGCGATCGAGGGTTCAGCCAGCTTGTCAGCCATGGAGCAGTGATGAATCATGCTCGCGTACTCGGTCATGAAGCGCTGGTTGTCATTTTGGAGCAGCTCCGCAAGCGCCCTGCTTGCCTCAAGCTTTTTCTTGAGCCTTGTGTATGCGAGGAATTTGGTGTAGTACAGCAAGGCGTCCCTTTGTTCTTTTGGTGTCTTGTCGCACAGAGAGATTGACTGGTAGAGCAGAAGTTTGGCCTTTGAGTACATCTCAAGGCCTGAACTGGTGCTAATCGCGTTGTCCTCCATGAAACCCCTTGGGGCAGTGTATTCACGCTTGCTGTACTCATAGTCTGAATAGAGTGTGTAGAAAACGGCTGCGGCATACAGGTTCTGAGGGCTCCTCTGTGAAGAGAGCATTTTATCAAATGAGGCTGCAGCTTCAGGGAATTTCCCGCTTGAAAGGCTTGAATATATCTCGCCAAGTAGCGCCTGCTGCCCCCGTCCAAGATCATCATCGGCCTTGTCAGTATAGAGTTCGCAGAATGGACAGAAGCCGAAATTAGGGTTGTATGAGGGGGCAAGGTGGCTGCAGTGCCCGCACCTGAACATCTTGTTTGCAGGTTTGTCTAAAAGCCTGATCTTGGATCCAAAATCCATGCCATCAGTCATACTTGACTATGAGCGTTATTAAAGTTTTCTTAGCACTACGAAGAGGTGCCCTTTATCGAACGGCTCTATGTCTATTTTCTCGATTATGTCAAAATGCCCTGAGATGCTCACCAAAAACTCCCGGTAAACATCGGAGGGTTTGGCCGAGCTGCTTATGCTCTGCGATTTTATCGCGACGTAGGCGTATCCTTTCTCCTTGAGCAGCCTGCTGTTTCTTATCAGTATGTCAGCCTGGTCCCTTGCTGAAACGTCCTGATACAAGATGTCCACGACTCCCACCTCATCGGAGTATTTGTCCACATTGCGGGCATCGAAGAGAAGGGGCAGCATGTTGCCTCTTGTGTCGCACACTTGTATGAGCTCTCTCATGTTCCTCTCCGAGAGCTCTATGCAATAGACCTCCCCAGAATCCCCGACTATGTCGCTTACGTGGCTTGTGGTGGTGCCAGTTGCGCCGCCCAGATATAGGACCTTGGAGCTCCTTTTTATCTGCATAGCCCTGAGTCCGTTGATTATCGCTGCGGAGAGCTTGCTCCTGTAGGGATTCCATGTCCTGTACTCTATTCCTCCAAGCTTTATCAGCTCCTCGTCGTAGACTTTCTGACCGGGCACCAGGTTCCTTGTAGCGAGCTTGCGGTCTATGCGATATACGTTTTCAAATATCTCCTTTGCCTCCATGAGTTTCCCTATTTTACCACTGCCATTGCTGTGAATTAGCCTAACTATATCATCGAATACTTTTAGTTTTTGCCCTTTTAATATAATAGTAGGAGCCTGGTTTGCATGATAGACAACGTCGCCATGACTAAGCTGATGTTCGATATCTTTGATCTTGAGGGGAAGAAGCTTAGCATAAACGAGCTGCTTGACACGTTTTGCCGCAATCTGGGCCTGGTCTTTGGGGTTCAGGCACAGGCAAGGACGGTGAACAGATCCCAGATCCTTCCCTCAGAGGAGTTCACAATAAACACCATGAGGCCATATACTGACAACAGGCTGAGCAACTACTCATCCTTCAAGGAGTTCGTTGATTACTTCAACTCTGGATACCGCAGCTGCGCGATACTGCCAATAGTTGTGAGCGGCAGGAGCTTTGCGATAGTGGAATTGCTTTCCAGGGAGGAGGACGAATTCGATAAGAACGCGATTAACGCGCTGATGATAGTCACGATAGTGCTCGGATACCAGATTTCGGCAAGGATTGAGGGCGAGAAGAGCATAAGCGTTGCCAAGTATTTCGACGCGGCTTTCAACAGCGTCATACCCCAGCTGCTAATTGATCAGAGCGGCAAGATAGTCAAGGCGAACAAGAGCATGCTGATACTCTTCAGCTCAAGCATAAAGGAAATTTCCGGCAGGAATTTTGGCGAGCTTTTTGAGATTGGGACGCAGGGGCTGCAGGACCTTGTGCGCGGCGTGCCGGCACAGGCAAGGACTCTTGGAACTGATGCAAGGACTTTCAGGGCCACAGCCAACAATGTGAGCGAAAACCTGCTGCACGTCGCCTTCTACGACACCACAGGTCTAAAGGAGCTTGAGGAGCGCACAAAGGTGCTCAAATACAGCGGATACGAGGCGATGCTGATGATGGACCAGCAGACCAATGTTACCTGGGCGAGTGAGAATCTGGAGAAGGTGGCAAAGCTGCAGGGCAGCGGCGTAGTTGGAAGGCAGCTTATAGGGATGGTGCTTGACAAGGAACGCTTTAGGGAGGCAGTGAGGGGAATTGAGAGCGGGATAGCCACAGACTCCATCAGACTCGACGTAGGAAACGGGGTGTACGTTGACTTGAAGGCGACGCTGTTTAGAAACGAGATATATGGTATATCCTGCATACTTGCAAACAACATGCTAGAAAACAGGTTTAGGAGCATGGAGAGGAATCTTGACGAGCTTGTGAGGCTCTCGAGCGATTCGGTGATATTTGTAGACCAGCTCGGATATATACAGCGCCTTAACAAGAGTACCGAGGACATACTAGGGTACAGGGAGCAGGATATAATAGGCAATCCCGCCTCAATGCTCTATGTCACGCAGCAGGAGCAGGAAAGATTCCTTCGCTCCCTTTCTGCAGCAAAGAACGAGGGCATGATAGACAACATCTTCGCGACCATGAAGGGAAAGAAGGATGGAGTTAGCGTGCCGTGCACACAGAGCATACGCAGCGTGTATGACACTGACGGCAACCTGACGGGCTACATAGTAGTGAGCAAGGAGCTGCTCACAAAGCAGGCACTTGACGCCGCAGAGGAGAGGCTTGTGGCAGGGGTTAGGCAGGTGGAGAAGCTGGAGAGCGAGAGTGATCTGAAGACTCAGTTCATATACAACATATCCCACGACCTCAAGACCCCGATAACTAACATCAAGGGCTTTTCCACACTGCTCTACAACGGAGATTTGGGTGCTGTGAACGAGGAGCAGAAGGGATACATCAAGATAATCATAGATGAGTCTGACAGGCTGATGGAGCTGATAAAGCAGATACTAGACGTCGCCAAACTCTCGAGCGGCAAGATAAAGCTTGAGCCGCAGCCGACCAGCTTCAAGAAGCTTGGGGAGAATCCGAGCATAAAGGCGCTTGAGGAGGTGGCTGCAGGGAAGGGGCTGATCTTTTCCTGGAATGTGGACTACGATGTTGGCGAGGTGATCGTGGATCCTAACAGGATCATACAGGTCTTCGTTAACCTGATAAACAACGCCACGAAGTTTACTGACCATGGAAGCATCTCTGTGAATGTTACCAGAAAGGGCAAGGGGAGCGTAAGGGTGGAAGTCAAAGACACGGGCATAGGGATAAGCAAGGAGGACCAGAGGAAGCTGTTCAGAAAGTTCTATCAGGTGCACAGGAAGGAGCTGACTGTGCAGCAAGGCTCAGGCACAGGCCTTGGGCTCTCGATAGTCAAGGAAATTGTGAACCTCCACGGCGGAAAGATAGGGATAAACTCTGAATTGGGAAAGGGTAGCACATTCTGGTTCACCCTGCCGATATCAGGCAAAAAGAAGAAAGGGAAGGAGGCAAAGGAACAGGCCGAACAGAAGGAAGCAATAGAGGGCGAGAAGGCATGAGCGGGAATCTTGACTACCGGCCAGGAATGTAGGGTATGTATGCACCGCAGTCTCCTGTCAGTCCATTCTGGTAGTTGAACTGTGATTCAAGCACCGTGTAGTTTAGCCCCTGGTATGGGCCGATGAACTTCTGCGAGAGCACAACGGCCGAGGAGGAGTTCATCTGTAGTATAATGGCCATGCCGGCAGCCTGCGCACTAGGCGCTGCAATAGAGTAGGTTATGTTGTATGTGCTCCCGCTCACTTTTGAAGTGGTGATATTGACGTTTGTAGGCGTGAATTTGGAGACGTTTGCAAAGGAGTTCGGACCGCCTGGCGCTGAGCCTATGGCCTGCCGGTACGCACTTGAATAGCCGCTTGATGTGCATGCTTGGTCCTTGATGTAGAGGGCCTTGTAGTTTAGCATGAGCTTGCCAAGGCTTGTGTTATTCACTAGCGCCATTACCGTAGGGTTGTTTGCGCTTTGGCTCTGTATCGTAGTGGTAGGCCCAGACTGGACTATAGTTGTGGTTGGAACGGTTGTGGCCCCAGAACTGGCAGATGAACTTGAGGATTCTCCTGGAACTACTGGGTTCATCAAGTAGACATTCCCACTAACCTTGAGCCCGAGGCTCGTGAGTATTGGGGTTATTTCAAATGAGGCCTTTGCCTCTGAGCTAGATAGCAGGTCCATGTGCATATCCGCTACGCTGCCTGCGCCGCTGCTCAGGTTCGAAGAGCCGAGGGTGTTGAGCGTTACTACCGAGATTGGATTTGCAAGTATTGGCACTGCCGAGATGTAGAATGTTGCACCAACATCGCTGGAACTCTTTAGGAAGAGCGAGTATGTGCGCGGGTTTCCTGGAAGGGTGAAGAGCATGCTGCCGTTTGGGGCAAGGCTGAAGCTTTGAGTGGCGGAGATGGATGAGGTGCCGTTCCCGTATATTATTCCAGATACGGCAAAATACGCAATTGCAAGCAGTATCACAATACCGATTATGTAGAGCTGCGACCTTTTGAGCACGAACTTGAATGACTTTCTCCTCTGAAATGATGTTG
Source organism: Microcaldota archaeon (assembly GCA_028867435.1). Taxonomy (GTDB): domain Archaea; phylum Micrarchaeota; class Micrarchaeia; order Micrarchaeales; family CABMGC01; genus JAGWGI01. The sequence goes on from JAGWGI010000015.1 coordinate 10,673, forward strand.
GAGCCATTGATTCACTGTAGCTGTATTGGTTAATGAATGTTTAATAATCTTGCAGTAAAAGTTGCCTGGTTTTGCCTCGAGACGAGACGGCCTGCCGTTCGCCTGTTTTTATCAGAACATGAAGGGTCATGCTAAAACAATATATACTTTCCACTCGCATCCAGATAGGTGACCATATGGACGAGGTTGAGGGCTTCAGATCCGAGCTTCTTGCTGTGATAAACGAGAGGCAGCAGGTGACCTACAACGACCTGGTAGAATACGTGTCATCAAAGGAAATAAGCGAGGAGATGCTGCAACGCGGCCTAAAAGACCTCCAGCAGATAAATGCGATAGTTTCAAGGAACAGCGGCGGGATACTCACCTACTACGTGCTTCAGGAGAAGAATGAACTCAGGAAGATAATGATTGTTGAAGACGACAAGAACATAAACAAGCTTGTAGCGCTCTCTGTCGGAAAGGGCTTTGAGATAACACAAATATACGATGGGAAGGAGGCGATAAAGACTGTGAAGAACCTAAGACCCAATCTGGTGGTCCTTGACCTGATGCTCCCTGGGGCAGACGGGCTGGAAATCTGCCAGAGTATAAAGAAGGATCCGCAGCTTGGCAACACGATTGTCATAATTATAAGCGCGATGGATGCGACCTCAAACAGGTTTAAGGGGATAAAGTACGGAGCTGACTATTACATAAAAAAGCCCTTTGACCCAGACGAGCTGCGTGGGCTTGTCACAATCTTCCTCAAGAAAAAGGGGAAGAGGTTCGACCCCCTAATAGACCTTCCCAACGAGGACAAAATCTCAAATGCGGTTGAGGGGGCACTGCAGGAGAGTGAGGAGCAGGAGATAGGCAGGCTGCGAGTCGAGGGATTTGCGGAGTTCGCGGGCCAGTTCGGCGCAAACTCTGGTATAACCATCCTCAGGCTGATCTCGCAGATACTTCAGGACAAGGTTAGAGACAATGGAAAGAACGTGTTTGTCGGATTCCTCAACAGCGACGATTTTGTCATAGCTGGGAACAAGAGCCATCTGGACAAGATGGTCCAGGGGATACGCGATGAGTTCTCTGCTGTTGTGCCTTTCATATACCAGAGCGAAGGATACAAGCCGATAGAGAGGGGCATAGACGATTCATATGATGCGGAAAAGCCGAGCCTTGGACTTTCCTACACGCCGATAGCAAAGAACTCGCTCAGAGCTAGGCGCGCGGAGATACTCGGCAAGCACTCGGGCAAGGGCGTGGGCTCGTACACCTACGATGAGCTAAGACAGATGCTGGGCAGCGACAATCTGGACATAATAATAACAAGGGACGTGAGCGGCGTCAAGCTCTCGGTAGGCAAGAGGGCGGAAAAATGATCCGGAGCAGATTGGAGTTATCTCCTTTTGCGCTTCATCTTCTTGGCTGGCTTCTTTTGCAGCTTCTTTTTGGAGGACTTGGAGCTTGATCTGCTTTTTGACTTTTCCTCCTCATCTTCGGAACTGCTAAGAAGGTCTATGATGTGCTCTTCGTCGGCCACCCCCTGGGTGCCTGCGCTGTCGGAAAGTGCCTGCTCTTCTATGTTGCCGCGCTCCACTATGCTGGTGATTTCCTGGGTCTTCCTGAGCATCTCAAGCCTTCTTTGCACAGGTGAAGCCTTTTTCTTTGCCATAAAATCAAGCAAGCTAAAACTATACTCTAGATATGTATTTAAGCATTTAGGGGCGTGTATAAAGAGAGCGGATGGATGGACTTTTTGCTTATTTGGGAGGTGTGCAGGGTAGCGGAAAGGGCACAATTAGCGACACAGTTATGAGGGAGCACAATGATGTGAGTGCCTTCCATTTCTCCAAGCTCTTGTTGGCAAGTTTGGGAGCATCATCGCTGGATGGTTTTGACGCGCTTGAAAGCAACAAGTGCAACTCCATAAGGGCAGCGTTATATAAGAGCAACATCTTCGACTTAAAGACCGCCTTCGGACTTATCGACTCGCACTATGTGAAAATAATAAAAGGAGGCAGCATAAGGGTTTGCCTAAACCGGGATTGCACAGAAAGGGATCGGCTTGTTCTTGCATCTGGTCTCAGAACCGCAGTCGATAGTAGACAGGATAAATCGCCTAGAGGGCGCCGAAAGGGATCGCAGGATCTCGAAATACTCATCTTTTGACCAAGACCTTTTGTCTGGAGTTGGGCGGCTCCAGCGGATCTCGATCTTCATTGCCCAGTCTCTGGCCAATCAGCTGGGAAGGCCCTTTGTTAAAATAGAGAATAATTCCACGCCAGAGGAGGTTGCCCAGAGGGTATACTTGGCAATCAGGGAGAACCTGTAGATAGATCGATGTTGCTACTGCACTGAGACCGAAATCTTGCCGCTAGCCTGGTGCGGAAAGCCTGTTGAGAGCTCTGTATAATTGAACGCCAAGGTGCCGACGTACAGCTGCCCTGGGCTGGAGGAAAAGACCGAACCGGTGGGGGCGTAGCATAGCATTGAGATTGAGTAGTTGGAACCTACAGGCATGTATATCTGGTTTGCTGTGGTCAGCTTGGGTAGGACGATGCTTGTGCCTTGGGTGCAGTTGTATCCTGTTATGTTGAGCGAGGATTGAGTTGCCTGTTCCAGATTGATGGTCAGCAGTCCATTTGGCAGGATGAAAAAGTTAAGGCAGCTAAATCCCGCCTGGAGAAGGCACTCGTTGCCAGAGAACTTGCCTGGATTGAAGAGCCCAAGTTCGAACATCGCAGCTAGCACTACGGCGATTATAAGAAAAGCCCAACCGTATGTGAGCAAATATTCCATGGCGCTCTGCGCCTTTAGTCTGTCCACCCGTTAGTCACTTACTTAAGTCTAATAGGTATTACTTATAAAATGGTTAGTATGAGGTTCCACATTTACACCGATGGCGCTGCGCGAGGGAACCCAGGGGAGAGTGCCTCGGGATACGTGATTTTTGACAGGAGAAAGAGGCTTGTAGCTAGGCGGTTCTTCTACAATGGGATTGCCACAAACAATGTGGCAGAGTACCTGGCGATTGTTGCGGCGCTAAAGAAGGTAAGCGAGGAGATTGGAGAGTCCGAGGCGATTGTGGTATCTGACAGCGAGCTGGTAGTCAACCAACTAAAAGGCAACTACAAGGTCAAGGACAGCAAGCTAAAACCACTCTACAACCAAGCCATTGTGCTAGCAAAATCTCTCAAGAAATGCGAATTCGCAAACGAGCCAAGGGAGAACATGTATATTTCCATGGTCGACAAAGCCCTGAACGAACTGCTCGACAACAAGGACCATGATGAGCAGAGGCATGGGTCGCAGAGAAGGCTTTAGTTCTTCTTCATTCCCCTTACGCTTTTCTTGAGAATCAGGCGGAATTCACCATCTAGGTCATTTGCCATATTGGCAATCGAATTTACGATTCCATTTATGTGGCCTTTTGAATTGGTCTCGACTGCAGCGAATTCTAGAGAGATGGAGGATTTGGCGAGCCCGTGCTTTTTGGAGAAGTTGTCAAGTATCGACTTTGAGATCTCTTCGCTTGCATTGTAGAAGCTATGGTAGCTTTTTAGCAGTTGTTCCATGTGCGATTTAGTGAGGTCTCCGGATTCTATCTCTGCGTTGGTTCTGTTTATCCCCTCAACAGCATAACCTAGGGCACCAAGCCCGCTGCCCAGTTTGGAATTCTTCTTTCCGAGGCTTGACCATCTCCTTGCGTCCTTGACGAATAGTTGGAACAATGATAGGTTATGCCCAAAGGATGCCTTATGGTAGTAGTCATCGACTTTAGTTGAGCTGCTTATGAATTTTTGCATCTTTTCAACTGCCAGCGCAGAACCCGCCGGGGAGATGGATATTGACTTGGCTGATGCCATTTTATCACGGATATCATACGGGCCTAGGCTTTAAAAATGTGCGCACTATGAGCGTTTCCAACCTTTTTGGCAGTCCTAGCAGACGAATAGGGAGAAAGGGATAAAAACAAGGGGGGATACATATCCATGATAGTAAATGGCTGAGAACGACGACCAACCAAAGAAGGGGACAACCAACCCGATGGCAAAGGAGGCCTACACCAAAGCGGGAAACCTTTTCGAGGATAACAAGTTTGAGGAGGCCATAGAGCTCTACTCCCAGGCGATAAAGGAGGATCCTGCTTACGCAAGCGCGTACTTCAACAGGGCGCTAGCCTATGCCATAATCAACAAGTACGACGAGGCCACTGCTGACGCAAAGAGTGTGATGGGCATAGAACCTGACAGCTACGACGCCCCATACGTCATGGGGATAATAGCCGAGTACAAGAAGGACTACGAGGGCGCCAGAGACTGGTACCAGAAGGCAATAGCAAAGAACCCAAAGTATGAACAGGCCAAGGCTAGGCTCGAGCAGCTTAAGACCAAGATCGAAAGGCCTGCCGGCATGGAGGAGCAGGGCGGTAAGGCAAAAGTTGGGGTCGATAGCAACGCCACAGAGATGCAGGAGGGGCAGATAAAGAAGGTCAAGTGGTATAAGTCGAGCCTTACATTCAAGGACATTGTGGGGATGAAGAAACAAAAAGAGCTGATACATCAGAACATAATACTCGCAATAAGAAAGCCAGAGCTTCTCAAGGCGTACGGAAAAAGGCTGGGTCTTGGAGTGCTCTTCTATGGTCCGCCAGGCTGTGGAAAATGTGTTACCGAGAATACAAGGGTGCTTTTGCCTGACGGCAGGTACCTCCAGATAAAAGAAGTGGTTGAGAACAAGGAGCCATATGTCCTCACACTCACAGAGAAGCACAAGCTTGCGGTAAGGAAAGTGAGCGGGTGGTGGAAGCTTGAGGGGAAGCCGCTCCTGCGCATAAAAACTAGCAGGGGCAGGGTGATAGAGTGCACTCCGGAGCATCCATTCTTGGTAAGGGGAGGTTGGAAAGAGGCATCTTCGCTTTCGGTGGGCGACGAGATAGGAGTACCCAGACATGTGCCGGTATTTGGCAATGCGGTAATGAAGGAATCAGAGATCAAGTTGCTTGCATACCTGATATCAGAAGGTGGATTGACTCAGGGAAGCCCCAAGTTCACAAATTCGGATCAGGAGATTCTAGAGGATTTCAAGTCCTCTGTAATGCAGTTTGACCACAAGCTCCACATAAATACCCAGGTGAGCTCGGGAAACGTGGCTAATCTGCAGGTGGCTGGAAGATACATAAAGGAGCACGGTCCGCAGGGAAGGAGTTCACTGCAGCTCTTCCTTGATACCTACGGCCTCTCATTTACAAGCTCTTACACCAAAAAGATACCACAGGTCGTCTTCTCGCTTCAGAAAAGATTTATAGCACTCTTCTTGAACAGACTCTTTTCGGGAGACGGTTGGTTTGAAGACAGGGAGGAGCCAGGGGTTAGGTATGGAACAAAGAGGCACAGGATCATAGGGTATTCCAGCAACTCTAGGGAGCTCGTAGGGCAGGTGCAGCATCTTTTGCTGCGCTTTGGCATCCTATCTAGCATCAGGGAGAAGGGAAACGGCAACTTCGAAGTAGTGGTTTATAGGAGCAGGGATATTGATATATTCATAGACGAGATTGGCATGTTCGGGAAAAAGGCCTCGATACTATTCAAGAAAAAGGAATCTTGGAGTAAGGTAAAAAAGAAAGGCGGCAACAGGGTCGTGTACGAAGAGATAGAAAAGATTGAGCAGATTCCGGCGCCGGAGCATGTGTACGACCTCACGGTAGAGGACACCCACAACTTCGTTGCCAACGATTTCTTCGTGCACAACACCTATTTTGTGAATGCGATTGCCGGGGAAACCAAGTCCAATGTGATAATTGCAGCGATCAACGAGATAGTCGATATGTATGCGGGCAACACAGAAAAGAACATGCATGCAATCTTTGAGCAAGCAAGGAAGAACACGCCTTGCGTTGTTTTCTTCGACGAAGTGGATGCACTTGGAATGAAGCGGGGAGATGGAGGAGGTGGCGGAGATGGAGGCGGACAGAGCTACATGCGAATGGCTGTGAACCAGTTCCTCCAGGAGATGGACGGAATAGAGAAAAATCCTGAGGGCATCTTCATAATCGGCGCCACCAACCAGCCATGGGACATGGATCCTGCGCTCAAGAGAAGCGGAAGGTTCGGGGAATCAATATACATACCACCACCTGATTACAGGACAAGGAAGCAATCGTTCATATACAATACCAGAAAGATGCCTCTTGGGAGGATGAACTTCGGAAGGCTCTCTAGGGCGACAATGGGCTTCTCGCAGGCGGACATTGCTGGCATATGCGACAAGGCAGCTCTTGTTGCCGCCGCTGAGGAGGACAGGACGGGAAAGAGGAGGAAGATAAGGATGGCAGATTTCCTTGGCATGATAAAGCAGCATGGCAACACGCTCGACGAGTGGTATGGGATGGTCAGAAAGGACATAGTCAGCAAGACAGAGACGCAGATAGTGGATGGGAAGAAACAGGAGATAGTCAAGGAAGGCAAACTCTCCCCCGAGGAAAAGGTCAGGTACAAGGCGCTGGTCAAGGACGTGAAGAAGAATTCAAGCCAGTGGATGAAGATGATAAAGAAATTCATGAGGTCCTTTAGCATTTACGTGGCATAGAAATACTTATTAAGCTGAAATCTGGATGGATATCGAATAAGCGGGTTAGCATGAAGAGCGCAAACCAAACAAGTAAGCCGATCCTAATGGACGAGAAGAACTGGAAGCAGGAGTGGATAGACGCACTCTCGGCTTACCTTGACATAAAGCCCGTCCCGATAATGGGAAGGATCTTCGCAACTGGTATGGGAGGAAGCGGCATAGTGGCAGAGACGCTCAAGCACGTTGCTAACCGCAGGCTCTCTTTTTCTAGAATGCCGATAAGAGAGAGGTTCGAGTGGGTGCTTGCAATAAGCTACTCTGGAAACACGACAGAGACGATGCACACCGTAAAAGAGATGAAGAAGCTGGGCTGCAAGGTGATAGCGGTTACTTCTGGGGATAGGCTGGGCAAGCTGGCAGATGTGGTTGTGAAGCTTCCCCCGAATATGCTGCCTAGGGACGCATTTCCATACATACTCTCAGCTTCGCTCGCAATAATTGGGTGCAAGACGGAGCTCAAGGAGGCGATAAGGGCGGTGAAGAAAACGAATCTGAGGAAAAGTGCCAACATAGTGAAGAGTATCTACGGCAAGAGCCCGGTCATATACTCGTCAGGATGGATGATAGTGGTTGCCAAGCGATTCAAGCAGCAGCTCAACGAGAACGCAAAGGTGTTCGCCTTCTTCTCCAAGATGCCAGATGCTTTCCACAACGACATAGAGCCTTTCTTCTGGCACGAAAAAAACGGATTCATACCTGTGATAATAGGAAACGGATATCTTGCTTACAAGACGGCAAAACTCATACCTGGCGCGCTGCACATCAAGGCAAAGAAGACAAGTCGGGTTGAGGAGGTCGTAGGCTCGATTTACCTTCTGGACTACGTCTCGGTTCAGCTTGCGCATAGGCTCAAGCAGGACAGGATAAGCATACCAGGGATAACCAAGGGCAGAGAGGTCATCAGCGGTCTTAGGAGCTTCCACAAGAAAGTGGGATGAACTCAAGGAGAAGATGATTCAAGCTCTGTGTGAGGGATGAGTGAGGCCTTTTGGGCCCCTCTCGAAAAGATGGGCTTAGCCCCCTATCTTGAACATCTTTGTGCCGCAAACCGGGCAAGTCCCTGACTTTGCGGGTTTTCCATTCTTCATGGTGACCTCCTTCATGTCCTTCATCTCTCTCTTCGCCTTGCATTTCATGCAGTATGCCTCTACCATATAATCACAGATTATACATTGCCCATTGGTATTAAAAATGCTTTTGAAGAGCCTGAGTATGGGACTTTCAAACGCGAAAGTATTTTAGTGTTCTTTTTTAAATGAATTTATGAAATTTGGTAAGATTTTGACTATCGGGATTGGGGAATCTGCGTTAGATAAGGAGCATTGGAAAAGATTGGACGCGTTAGCCGAAGAAAGAATATCACTTTCCGAACATAGTGAGGAGATAAAGAAGCATCTTGCAGATGCTGAATGTCTGCTTGTGAAACTTAACCCTGTTACCACTGAGTACATAAATGACGCCCCACATTTGAAGTACATCGGTGCATTAGCTACGGCTTATGGGAGAATAAATAGTACATCAGCAAAAAATATGGGGATTGTGGTAACTAATGTTCCTGGATATGCGACAGAATCAGTTGCGGAATTTGTCTTCGCAGTAGTTCTAGAGCACATGAGAGAGATAGAAAGAGGGAAGAAGCAGGGAAGTGAAGGAAACTATTCAGAATCAGGATTTTCAGCAACGGAAATAAAGGGCAAAAAGTTCGGTATTCTAGGGATGGGCAAAATAGGAGGGAGAGTTGCAGAAATAGCCTTGGGTTTTGGGGCTGATGTTATGTACTGGTCTAAAAACAGGAAAAAAGAATTTGAAGCAAAAGGCATAAACTACGAGGATGTGGATAGCCTAGTCTCTAAAGCTGATATTATTTCGTTGCACTTTGCGCAGACGGAGGATACTAAGGGTTTCTTAGGCGAAAGCAGAATTGCTAAAATTAAAAAAGGTGCGATAATAGTAAATACTACTTCGATGGAATCAGTGAACATCGATGTATTGGAGGACAGGCTAAGGAAAAACGATATCACATTTATATTGGACTATAGCGATGAAATTTCAAGCGAGAACCTGAAAAGGCTTTTGAAATACAAGAACTGCATAATTTATCCGCCGATAGCCTATATTTCGGATGAGGGAAAGATCGCAAAACAGGACATTTTTATTTCAAACATGGAAAAGTTTCTTGAAGGTAATAACCAAAATAGGGTAAACTAGTTTTCCAAATTTAAACCTGATACCACCAAATATTGTAACTTGTCTTCCTCTATCTATTGGAAAAGGGCCTAGGCCGGGAATCGGACCCGGACTAGGGGATCCACAGTCCCCCGTGCAGCCATTACACCACCAAGGCCATAGATGGATTGCTCTATTTTGGCTACTTAGCATTAGTAGCTCTTCGTTTATAAACCATCTCTGCATTTTTGAATTTTGCGTGCCTGAAGCAGTAGAGCATGTGGTCGTCTACCATCCCGATCGCCTGCATGTAGGCGTAGCAGATGGTCGGCCCACAAAGGTAAAGCCCTTTTTCTTGAGGTCCTTGCTGATAAGGTCGGAGAGGGGAGTTGTGGCGACTATGCCAGACTTGCCCCTGAGTTTATTGACTATTGGATTGCCTTTAACAAAGCCCCAGATGTATTTGTCGAACGAGTCGAACTCCTTTTGGACTTCTATGAAGCGCTTGGCATTGTTTATTGTGGCGATTATCTTGAGCCTGTTGCGGATTATCCCGCTGTTTTCCAGTAGCCTTTTTACGTCTGTGGCATTGAATCTAGAGACCTTCCTTGGGTCGAAGTTTTTGAAGGCTATGCGATACGAGTTGCGCCTTTTGAGTATAGTCAGCCATGAGAGACCTGCCTGGGCGGCTTCTAGGGAGAGAAATTCGAAGAGTTTTCTATCTTCATGCTGTGGGATGCCCCATTCGCGGTCATGGTATCCCCTCATTGGTTCCTCTTCTGCCCAGAAGCATCTTCGTATCATATTATCATCCAAGTTCGTAGCTTTTCCCTCTCCATTCTATGGTTCGCAGAGAGTTTGCGATTAACAGATTGGCGAAGTAGATAAACGGCAAAAAGAGCTGTATTGCGAAGAATTCTGGGTATTTTTTTCTGAGCCTGCGGTAGTTTTTGAAGATGCCGTAGAGTATCGGGGCAAGGAGAAGTATGAAGAGTGGGCTTACCAATATTGCCATCACTATCCCTGAGACTGTGAGCAAGATCTGGGCGAGGTAGAATGCAACGCCAAAATAGAAGACCCTCCTGTTCCCCTTTATTGAGAGTGCAGTTTGCCTGTTGGCCCATTCGAAAAACGTTGAAAATGTTTCCTTGGAATTGACTACAATGTCGGTATCGTTTCTGTAGAATATCTTCAGACCCCTCTTCTTTGTAATTGCGGTGAGTGCTATGTCATCGGAGAGCGAGCTTGAGAAGAAGTCAAAATCCCTTGGACCGAGCATCTCCCTGCAGAATGCAAGGGAGCCTCCCCATCCAAAACGTGTAATCTGGGACTCCATAAGCCCCTCTCCCACAAGTCCCCATGAGCTCTTGACCTTGGACCAGAATCCGCCCATAGGATTGAAGAACGGATAGGATGTTGAAAGACCGCATGAGCCATCTTTTAGTGGCATTACAATTTTGCGTAGCCATTCTCTACCAAATGTCACATCTGAATCTGCTATTACATAGACCGGATAATCTTTGTTCTTCTTGATGGCACTTGCTATTGCCCTGACCTTCCCGCTCGCCTTTGGGTATTTTTTTCCTGAGATCAGATAGTCAATCTTTAGTTTCTTTATTAGGGGGAGCGAGGCATCGGATTTGGCATCCACAACGCAGACAACTCTGTAGTTACCGTAGTCTTGTCTGATGAGCGAATTAAGATTCTCTTCAAGCGTGAGATCTATTCCCTTGCATGGAACTATAACCAGGGTTTTGGGCCTGTAGTTGTTGCTCACTTGCTCTTGTACATAGTTCCTTGAGCTTATGCCCAGCATGCCAAGCGCGAGGAGTGTAAGGAAGAGCGCATATGCTTGCGCTAGTAAAGATAGCATGATGATACTGCTGATCTGGAAAATAAAAACCTTTAGAAGAGTTAAGCTTTGCACCAATAATAAGGATTGCACTTTTAATTAGAGTTAGAAGGGCTTTGTACATAAACACTTAAATTTGCACAAAAAGTTGAAATAAACAAGATGTGCTTTAGTAAAAAGGATTAATCGTCATAAATATGCTAGTAAACAGGTTTGTAAAATTCCATGAAAATGGAAAACGAAGGTATTTTAGACCTAAAGATAATGAAAATAATAGGGTTGATGAGATGGCAGACGCACTTCAGTTAATGGCAATGTTAGGAGCATATCAGTCTAAGGAAGCAAATAGTAGTACTACGTTCACTTCACCATCATTAATAGGAAATTTGATAGACTTACAGAAGATAAAGCTTGACAGGCATACAAGAAATAGAAATGATGCTGATATAATATATCAGAGTGCTAAACAAGCTATCGAAAGTTTTAAGTCTGAGATATCATCTGCCATAGAAGAAGCTAGTACCGCTTTGGAATCTCTTACTGAGACTTCATTTAATTCGGAATATACTAAATTTAAAACAGAATATAAAGAATCTTTTAAAGGTCAAATCAAAATTAGTAATGATTTACTACTTCAAGGGATAGACCCCACTATATATTTTTCCATAAAAAAACATATGCTTTTAGCACAAGTATTTATTAGGCTAATGGATGAAAATAAAAATGTTAATCTTTCTTCTACTAAAAAAAGTTTTTCTGAATTGAAGAAAAATCAAGAATTATTTCAAGCTTTTGAACTCGGATATTTTATAGCTTTAGAACCAATATTAGTAATAGGCGCACTTAATGCAATAAAATGGGGGGATAAGGGATTCATTGCAGATTATAGAGACCTTGTGGAAAAATTCTCAAGGATAATAGCAAGGAAATACCCAAGTTTATATCTCCAAATATCTGGACTTGGTAAAAAAATATTTGATAGTGCTGAGTTCGAAAAATATCTAAATAGTTTAGAAAGTAATCGGAATAGTTGATTTAAGTAGCAGGTTTTTTAATGCACTATTACGATACTATAGCGTTTTCATACTTCTTTTACAACCCTAATGAAAAACATAGATATTCCCCTATTTCAAGTTCAGAAGTAATTCCTGATATATCTTTCTTTTCTATAGAAGAGTTTTTGCATGCAAATTTAAATTATAACGCATCTAATTGGGAAAATCCCAAGACTTACTATCAATTGTGGGAAGACTTAGAGAATTTTAAATCTTATTTCGATCTTATTGAAGATATTCAGATGAAAGAAATAAACACCGTGTTTAGTAGAGTTGTAAGTAGAATAATTAATTACGCAACTGAAAAGAAGTTAGACTATAATAAGCTATACACAGAACGTAAAATACCAGAAATGATGGATATTGTACATCTTATTGTCGCAGATATAGCTGGTGCACACACTTTTATAACCGCAGATGGAAAATTTGATTTTTTGGGAGGTATTGAGGATTTACCATTGAAAAGTGTTGGCCAAATAATAATCTTGGATCGTGCTGATTTTCAAAAAGAACATAGGGTAACAATACATCATGCTTCTTCTTAGTTTAACCGCCTAAATTAGTTTTTCTTTGAAGTTAATCTTGCTTCTCATTAGCTTCATTTCTTGCCTTTAATCTTCCTTTTTCTTCAAGATATGCTTTACTTTCCGCTTCGGTCATGTTCTCCATTCTGCTTTCTATTCTCTCGGTTTTAATTGCCTTTTCTCTCAGAACAAGAGAATAAACTATCATTGCTAATCCTATAACAAATCCTATTGCGCCTGCTCCAGCTTCTTTTGTGAAAAGAAATATACTGACTAAGAAACATATCCCGAAAAACATAATCCCGTAGATAATTATTCTCCTTTCAGTGTACCTAACCATGCTCGTAATTCCCATTTCCTCAGTGGTTTTAGTACAACATCTGCATTTTTAACCCTTATTTATGCAAAGCTGAGGAGTTATACCCTGTTCTTGGCCTTTATCTTCTCACGTACTGAGAGCAGCTCCCTAAGCGCCTGATTTACTCCGGACACGCTTCCCTCCCTTATTTTTCCATTCTTCATGCTTACCCCGACCCTCTTCACGTTTTTGAGATGGCTGAGCATCTTGTTGATTTCTGGATTGTAGTTGTGGGGCCACGTCGGAAAATAGAGATATTTGAGCGGATCAGCGCGCTTTTCCAGTTGTGTTATCATGCTTGGCGAGTCGTCTATATAGAAGTTCATCGGCAGGCTCATTTTGTCCGTAGAGACGTTGATCTTTATGCCTATACCGGAATATTGGTATTTCACCCAGCCCTCGAAGATTGGCTTGAGGTACTCTGGCATTTTTGATACGAACTCTGTCCTAAATATTTCTGTCGCCTCCTTGAGCAGCCAGTAGTTTGCTAGGGGTTTTATGTTGTCTGGATTTTCAAGTATGCCGTGCTTGAATATCTGGCTTACCTCATCAGAGTTTACAATTGAGCCGTCCCTCTTCTTGAGCGACTCCCACCATACGGGATTTGTTATCTGTTCTGTGGTGTAATTGGTGCCCTGCGTGGCATTGTGGTAGCCTACAACGTATGGTACGGTCAATGATGCAGTCATATCCATGTCGACTGCAAGCCCTATTGATGTTCCGCTATCTGTTAGATGCTGCATTATGTCAAGTACTTTTTGATTGGAATAGGTGAACCTCATCATCTCACAGGCATCTTTCTCTTGCTTTGTTTATAAGGAAGTTTGCCTGAACGTTTAATTCGACATGCGCCGAATCGTTTTACGAATGATGCGATATATTTAAGGATAGACTGAGTCTTCCATACCGTGATCTGATGGTAAGGCATTATCTTGGCATAGATGACTTCACAAAAAGCGAATACATGGACTTGTTCAGGAGAGCGGAGGCCTTCAGGGCAGGAGGGGATTTCACTGATCTGTGCAGCGGCAAGGTGCTGGGCCTGCTCTTCCTTGAGGAGAGCACGCGCACTCTGACCTCTATGCAGTCTGCAATAATCAGGCTTGGAGGGGGCTGGACAGGCATAACCAGCAAGACTGGAAAGGACTTTGCAGGTAGCGAATTTGCCACAAAGGAACTTGTCAAGGTTGCCAAAAAAAGGGCGTTGCAGGTCAGAAAGGAGCAGCACGACGTCGAGACCCTAGATGAGGTGCTTAGCACGATGGCTTCGATGTCAGATATATTTGCAATAAGATCCAACGCCAATCTGGAAGCCACTGTAAGGGATCTCAAGATACCAGTTATAGGATGCGGCTTCATGGGGAGGCACGCTATTGGCGGCCTGTGGGCGCCTTATAGCCTCTGGCACCTGATGGGAGGCAAATTCGGCAAGATTAATGTTGGGATTTATGGTGCGCCTGCGTTCTCCAGAGTATCCATATCAGTTGTAGAGACACTCTCAAGGCTTGCAGACGTCACAGTATATCAGGATTCAGTGATGCCAGACGGCACGATTACAAAATCTGCAATAAAGGGCGGGAATGTAAAGATGGTGGAAGGAAAGATGGAGGATTTCCTTGAAGAGCTTGATCTGCTTGTTGTGAGTGAGGGGGTGTTTAGCTACAAGGATGTGGCATACAACCTAAAATTCGCAAACAAGCTCAGGCCTCTCACTCCGAAGCTGCTTGAGAGGGCAAAGGACAAGCTACTGATAACATGTTCAGAACCGGGTCTTATGCTAAACGGCAGGGACAATGTGGACATGGGAATTCGCTACAACAATGATAAGTACCATGCGAGCAGCTACTACCTCAGAGAGGGGGTGTTTGTGAACATGGCGATGATGACATTCCTGCTTGGCGTGAAGATCTAAAGTTGCGCTTACGGTCTGCACGCCTCCTTTATCACGTTAAGGTATAGCTCCTCGCCTCTTTTTATGTCTGAAATCGTTATGCTCTCATCTGGCTGGTGCGCAAGGCTTGTCAACCCAGGGCCCACTATTACGCTTGGTATTCCCTCCCTGCTCCACACGTGCGACTCGCCAACATAAGATGGCACTTCTGGTATTACCTTTAGGTCATTAAGCGCCACTACTCCAAGGCCTTTCACACCTTCCGAGAGAGGTGGTATAGGATCCCATAGATCCGTGACTGTCACCTTGCCTCCGTTTGGCGCTACCGCAGCCTCTATCATATTTACTATTTGGCCTGCCGGCACAGATGTTCTGGCATCTACCCAGAATGCCGCATTGTGGGGTATTGAGTTTGTGCCGTTTTCAGTTGCATCTACACGCGTAGAGTTAATTATGGTCTGACCGAGAACCTGATGCAATGGTAAATTCTTCCTAAGTTCCTCAAGATCGAGTATTGCCTTGGACATCTTGAGCACTGCGTTGTCTTTCTCCCCAGGAGTCGCTACGTGAGTATTAGTACCATTGAAGGAAACCTTGACTTCCGCCCTGCCCTGCATTCCATTTATGCCCATCAGCTCGAAGTTGGTTGGCTCTCCGTCGATTATAAGTTTTGGTATCTGGTTGAGCTCCCTGAAGAGCCTAGCCGCCTGTATCGCGCCTGCAAAATCGGTTTCCTCTCTCACTGTTCCGAGCAAGCCGAAGTTCGTGTACCCTTTCTTGCTTGCAGATATTGCCGCTGCAATCATTGCGCCCAGAGGCCCTTTAGTGTCTGCCGAACCCCTGCCCCGGATCTTTATCCAGTCGTTGGAAACTGGTAGCCATGGGCCTACGGTGTCCATATGAGCCTGAAGTAGAACATTCAGAGACTCGCCCTTTGTTGCAAGGACGTTGAAACTCCTCGCCCCGACGGTGCTTGTTATCACTCCGGAAGTGCCGTTCTGAGAGTTTACAACTTCCTGCAAAGTGACCTTGAATCCGTTCTTTTCCATAAGTTTTGCTACGTATGAGCCCACCCTGCCTTCCCCGTCCTTTGTAATTGATGGCCTTTTTACGAGCTCATGCACGATTGTTGCGCTATTCATAATATTCACAATAGTTTAACGCTTTGGGATTTTAAAAGCATGATTCAATGGGCGTATAACATGTTGATTTCTCATCCTCGCAACCTAGCACCGCAATAAGTCAATAGTTTGCGGTGCGCTGTTGTATTGGTGAAGAAATGAACATAGCAATAGACCTTGGAAAATGGAAAAGTTACGTCGTAATGGAGGAGAATG
>JAGWGI010000041.1 GCA_028867435.1 Microcaldota archaeon
ACAGCGGCTAAAGGATATTGCTTACAATATATACCGACACATGAAGAGAAATGGCAACGCGTTATTTGTTTCGGCTATAAATTTTCTTCACATTCTCATATTTGGATCTATATCGTCGAAGATTTTATGAGGGGATTTCTACAAGACCCCAGTTTGCAACTTTAATTAGGTAATCCCTAAGATACTGCTTGTCATTGCAGCTATCCTGATCAAACCCTTCCTTGTAACTTCTCCTTGGCCATAGCCTCGAAGAATCCGGGGTCACAACCTCGTCTATTAGAGCCAGTTCCCCACCTATATAACCGAATTCAAATTTTGTGTCTGCTAGTATCAGTCCCTTTTCCAATGCGAACTCGGCCCTATTTTTGTATAGCGCGATGCTTTTCTCCTTGAGTGTGGCTGCAACATCAGATCCGAGTTTCTTCTCCATGTACTCGTATGTGACGTTCTCATCGTGCCCGACTTGTGCTTTAGTTGCAGGAGTAAAGATCGGCTCTTGGAGCTTAGATGCCTTTACAAGCCCTAAAGGCAGTTTCACCCCAGATACCGTGCCGTCGTTGTTATTGTAGTCATCAAGTCCGGAGCCGTAGAGAAATCCCCTTACCACAAACTCAAAGGGCAGTGGCTTTGCCTTCTTGACAAGCATACTCCTGCCATTTAATACGTGAAGGAATTCTGCACTGTTTTCAAAAGCCTTTTTCAATTCCCTGCTTTTTTCAAATGCGGTCATGTCGGAAGTGATGAGATGATTTTGTATTATCTGTTCCGTTCCCATGAAGTTTAAAACTGACATCGTGTTTAGGATTTTTCCCTTGAGCGGTATTCCCTGCGGCATTTTTACATCATACGCAGACCATCTATCGGTAGTGATTATCAATAATGTTGCATCGTCTACTTCGAACGTCTCACGGACTTTGCCGCTGTGCAGATGCTTTAGCTCTAGCTCTTTTGGCTCCTTGGCTATGGTTTTGATCTGATCCTTGCCTGTTATTATCCCATTAGTCTGTAGAATAGGCCTTATTTTCCCCGGCATTAGAATTCCAAGTATATCTCGTATCTCCCATATTTATTGGTTTCCACGCAATGCGCCACGTTTAAAATTCTAAGGTTTAGGGTATAAGGTTTTAAATATAGTGCGACCTATATGTGAGTAGCAATCCAATTCCTAGCATATTGCGGAAAGTGAAAGCCGATGGACGAGAAAAAAACAAGCCAGAACGAGTCCGGGCATGCCTACGATAAGTCGTATGCCCTCAGGTCTCTTGTCCTCTTCTCGGCGTTCATAATAATCCTAATGTACATCGAGACCATGCTTGTCCCTTCGCTTCCTGCGATAGCCAAAGAGTTCCACGTTACCCCTGCGGCGGTCAGCCTCGTGCTTGCAATGTATCTTGTGAGTGGAATAGCCCTGAGCCCTGTGATGGGCAAGCTTGGCGATATTTACGGGAAGAAGCGTGTCCTCAAATACATACTGCCTATCTATATGGTCTCTGTAGCAGTGACTGGCTTTTCTCCCTCATTTGACTTCCTGATAGTTGCAAGGCTAATACAAGGGGTCGGATTTACCATAATGCCGCTTGCAATGACCCTTGTCAGGGAGCAGTTCCCCAGGGAGAAGATACCCCAGGCTCAGGGCCTTCTTTCTGCAATGTTTGGGGTGGGTGGCGCCATAGGCCTTCCTATCGGGGCGTTCATCTCAAATAACTATGGCTGGCAGGTCACATACCACACTGCGCTTCCATTTGTAGTGGTGCTAACAATACTTCTTCTGGTATACCTAAGAGAATCCAAGTACACAAGGCCAAACGTCAAGATGGAGTACATCAACGCGGCTGCGCTTGCAATTGGCCTGGGCTCCGTGGTCTTTGCGGTATCTGAAGGCTCGGCTCTTGGCTGGGCATCCCCCACCATAATCGGGCTCTTTGCCCTAGCGATAATAATGTTCGTGCTCTTTGCCTTGATGGAGAAGCGCGCAAACAAGACTGGCGAGGCGCTGCTAAACTTCAAGATGCTAAGGAACAGGAACGTGATGGGCCCGAACCTGATAGTGCTCATAGTCGGCTTCGGGTTCTTCCTCGCCTACCAGGTATATGCATACGAATTCGAGTTGCCTTCCCCAATAGGCTACGGCTTCAACATCTTCCATACCGGGCTTGCGCTAGTGCCATTTGCCATAATGAGCATAATAATCGCGCCGATTGTAGCAAAGCTGCTTACTAGGCACGGAGCCAAGCCGTACCTCTTCGCAGGCTCGCTGGTGGTCATACTGGGGTTCCTCCTCTCCGAGTTCTCAACCTCGCCCATCTGGCTGATTGCAGGCGCGGCGATAGTAGGCGCCGGAATGGCGGCGCTAAACGTGGCGCTGATAAACATACTCATACTTAGCGTGGAAAATAAGGAGATGGGGGTTGCCACCTCGACAAACGTGGTGTTCAGGATCCTGGGGAGCAGCCTCGGCGCGCCGGTAGCAGGAGTCCTCATAACAGAGATCGCCTCCAAGACTGCATTCAACGCCGTCTTCTATTTGGCGATAGCCTCATTTGTAGTGGTGATCTCCCTCTCATTTCTTGTTCACGAGGTACTGGGTAATCGCAAGAAGGTAATAGATCCGATACTCTAATTACTTTCTTCCCTTCCATTCCAAAAAGAATCTCCTGAGATATGCTCGCATGTATCTGTCGCGCTCTGCTGCCATCTCCCTTCCACTCCTGGTCTTCATTCTTCTCCTTAGCAGTAGCAGTTTTTCGTGGAAGTGGTTTATCGAAGTCGACTTTCCGTTGAAGTAGGATTCGAAACTCTTGTGGTACACCGGCTTTTCGTCAGGGTCGTAGATTGGTCTGTCCTTGTATCCGCCATAGGCGAACACCCTTGCAATCCCTATGGCGCCGATTGCATCAAGCCTGTCTGCGCCCTGTACTATCTCCCCCTCTTTACTGCTCATCCTATCTCTCACCCCCGCGCCCTTAAAGGAGATCTCGCTTATTATCTGGCATATTTTGCCTGTTGCCTGCTGATCTAAGCCAAGGCGCCTTAAAAGCTTCGTGGCGATCCTAACCCCCTTATCTGTGCTGCCCCCATGGAACTTGTAGTCTGCTATGTCGTGCAATAAGGCGCCTAGCTGTACCACGAGCATGTCCACCCCTTTCTCATGCCTTGAGATTTGCAGCGCGTTTTGCCACACCCGGTATACGTGCCACCAGTCATGACCAGTAACCTCTCCCAACAGTCTGCTCTTGACGTACTCGGCCGTTTTCGCTATTATCTCGCTCTCCTTCATTGCCTCATCTTCCACCAAGTTTCCTCAAGTACTCTGCAAATTTATCTACATCCTCCTCTGCCGTATCAAACGATGTCATCCACCTTACCTCGGATGTACTCTCGTCCCAAATGTAAAAGAAGTATTCCTTCATGAGCTTTGATATCCAGGATTTCGGAATGGCAGCGAACACAGCGTTTGTCTGCACCTTTTGGGTTATTCTGACTTCAGGCACATCCGATACCCTGTCGGCGAGCAACTTCGCCATACGATTCGAGTGTTGCGCATTCTCCAGCCATAGGTCATCGGAGAGAAGTGCAACGAACTGTGCCGATATGAACCTCATCTTCGAGGCGAGCTGCATGCCTTGCTTCCTCACGTACTTGAACTCTCCAGCCAACTTCGAATCCCTGAAAACCACAGCGTCTCCGAGCATAAGCCCGTTCTTAGTCCCGCCGAATGAAAGGACGTCAACTCCGCAATCAAATGTCGCCCCCTTGAGCGTAATACCTAGAGCAGCTGCGGCATTTGCTATCCTGGCGCCATCCATGTGAAGATACAAATTGTTGCCATGCGCCACCTTTGCGATTGCCCTAACCTCCTTAACCGTGTACAATGTACCGTATTCTGTAGGCTGTGTTATCGATACCGCCATAGGCTGTACCCTGTGCTCGAAACCCACGTCCGCCAGCATTTCAATTATCTGCCCAGGAGTTATCTTGCCATCGCTGGTCTTTATGGGTATCAGTTTGCAGCCCAAGAACTTCTCTGGGGATCCGCACTCATCAACATTCAGGTGTGCGCAGTCGGCGCAGATGACAGAATTGTACGACCTGACAAGTCCCTGAAGCCCGAGCGTATTGGCCGCTGTACCGTTGAATACAAAGTAGACGTCGACTTTTTCGCCCAGATGCTCCCTGAATTTTCTTATCGCAGCTTCCGTATGCTTATCGTAGCCGTATGCCACTGAGTGGCCTTTGTTGACCTCCGTTATCGCTTTCAGCACCTTCGGGTGTATGCCAGAACCGTTGTCACTCCCGAATCCTCTCTTCTCCATGATAACCTTCTGGGGAGAGGGATTAAATTACTTCTGGGCTAGAAAAATAAGAAGCTCCTTCCTGTGGCGAAGCTGGAAATTATCCTTAGTGACTCGAATATCATTATGCCCGCCACTCCGTAGCCGAGCAGCCTCTGGTTCACTCTGTCCTTGAAGTGGCTGCCAATCAGTATGCCGGGTATCCCGCCCATCACAAGAAGCCCGGTGAAAGGAAGGTCTACATGCCCCAGATAGAGTTGCGCAGAAGTCGCCGCAAGCAGTATGAGCCCCCCCTCGAAGATTGCAATCCCGATTGCCATCCTTGTGGGGAACTTGAGCAGCACTATTAGCGAGGTGACAAGTAGCGAGCCTGTGGACACGCCAGTGAGCCCGGCTACTAGTCCAACCACTGCGCCAAGCACCAGCCCCTTTATCCTAAGCGCGCCGTTAGCCTTTGGGGGCATTAAGTGCCCGCTCCTGTTCCTGCGCATCTCCACTATCATCGCTATCGCAGCAAGTATTAGTATGACGGCTAGGAATGGGGAGAAATACTTCGAGGAGACCAGAGCGCTGCTGAAGAACGCGCCTATTGCAGCAAGGGGCACGCCGGTGATGGATATTATTAGGACGTAATCCGTCCTTAGAGTATTGCTCAAATAGTTTCGCAGGCTTGCAACAAACTTGGTTATGGTTCCTTGCGTGGCTGCAGTGCCCACAACCATCATCCTGGCAAGAGAACTGCCGAAATCAAGATAGAGTATTGGAGTCATCAGTGATCCCGAGCCTACGCTAGTTAAGCCAACCAGCAGGCCTACGATAAATCCCAGCGCAACAGCACTTAATGTGGTTATGGTAAAAAACTCCATGAAGCTTCACTATCTTTCCTTACTTACAGCTGCAGGAAGAGAATGCGTAGTATCGAAGCGTGATCATCAAACACACCTCTTTTGGTTCCAGTTTACTTCACTGCATACAAATATATCCTTTCGCACCCCCCCTCGCAGAACCTATTATAGCAGTCCAATAAAGTAATTGGACATTCCACTAATACTGTTTTAGTAGAAAGATTGATACTACTTTCCGTCCAACATTATTCGACGATCAGAATGTTGGAAGAGGATGAACCCCTCCTGCGCAAACTTGCAAAAGAGTGCGATA
>JAGWGI010000002.1 GCA_028867435.1 Microcaldota archaeon
ATCAGCCTTGGCGAGGCTATTGGATAGGACTGTGTGTTTGAGAGCAGGACCGCAATCTTTGTGAACTGGGAGGAAGAACCCATGATCATATCCTGGCAGTTCGCGCCGCTTGAGAACTGGCAGGAGCCTGGGATTATGTTGCCAGGGGCGATTACAAAGAAGTAAAGAGCTGCCAGAACAACGGCAATTATAAGAAATGCCCATCCGTAGGTGAGCAGGAATTCTGTAGCTGACTGGGCTTTGTGGCGCATTCTGTTTCCCGTCATACATATATGGCTGCTTGTGGATATAAAAATACTTCTGGCACTGTTCATTCAAAAGCTATTTAATAGCAATGATCCCGATATGTAGCATGCATGGCATCTCAGAGCTCAAGGGTTCGATTCCAAACGAACTTCTCGAGTCCATGGCAGCTCGCGGGATAGTGGGGCTCACACCGCCGCAGGAACTCGCGGTCGATGCTGGACTGCTTACTGGGGCGAGTCTGGTGGTCTCCTCTCCAACTGCAAGCGGAAAGACGCTCATAGCCGAGATGGCGATAATACGCTCGGTGCTGGGACTTCGAAAGAAGGCAGTCTACATTGCGCCGATGCGCGCGCTTGTGGGCGAGAAGTACGAGGAATTTAAGGCTGCTTATCCATATCTTAAGATCGCGATGTCGATTGGGGACCTTGATTCCCTGGATCCGTGGCTTGAGAAGTACGACATAGTGCTCGCCTCAACCGAAAAGTTCGACAGCCTCATAAGGCACGGGGCCGATTGGCTCGACTCTGTGGGCTGCATGGTATTCGACGAGGTCCACATGCTCGGAGAGTCGGGGCGCGGACCGACTCTTGAGATCCTGATAACAAAGCTAAGAAGACTGTGCAAGCAGACGCAGATGGTAGCGCTCAGCGCCACGATAGGCAACGCTGACGACATCGCGAAGTGGCTTGGTGCAAGGCTGGTCGAGAGCGACTACAGGCCTATCAAGCTCGACAAAGGGATAGTGCTCGGAGAGAAGGCTTACTACAGGGACAGCGAAGAGGAGCTAATTGGCAGCAGCAAGATACCGGAGATAAGAATTGTGGAGGACGTGCTTGAGAGGGGCAAGCAGATAATCATATTCTACTCCACCAAGCGCAACGCCGAGGCTGGAGCGGAGAAAATCCAGAAGGCGGTGATAGAGAAACTAAAACCTGCAGAGAAGCAGGCGCTCTCTGCAGTAAGCAAACGGGTAGTTGGCGCCCTTGGCAGGCCGACGGCGCAGTGCGAGAAACTGGGAAGATGCATAGAAAGCGGGGTGGCATTCCACCATGGCGGGCTTGTAAACGAGCAGAGGCATGCTGTGGAGGAGGCGTTCAAGAGCGGAGCGATAAAGGTGATCTGCTCGACAACCACCCTTTCGCTTGGAATCAACATGCCAGCGCACACCGTGCTTGTCAGGGACACGAGCAGGTACGGCGATTCGGGCCCTGAGAGGATTGGAGTCAACGAAATCACCCAGCTCTTCGGAAGGGCTGGAAGGCCAAAGTACGACACCTCTGGAAGGGCGCTCTTAATAGCACGGGCAAAGGCGGAGATAATGGATCTGTATAGGAAGTACATAGACGCAGAACTCGAGCCAATAGACTCGATGCTCGGAATGCTGCCTGTGCTAAGGACGCACATACTAGCATTTGTTGCCACTAATTTTCTCAAGAGCGAAGAGTCAATAGCCAGCTTCTTCTCAGAGACATTCTACGGCTACCAGTACTCCAGCATGCGGGAGATAAAGGGGAATGTGCAAAAGGTCCTAGAAGAACTAAGCGGCTGGGGATTTCTCGAGAAGAAGGGAAGCTTGTATAGCGCCACGCGCCTTGGTTCAAGGATAAGCGAGCTCTACATCGACCCGCTCTCCGCCAAGAAGATAATAAACATGCTGATGAAGGAGAGGGATGACCTCTCGAACCTTTTCATGATCTGCAACACCATTGAGATGAAGCCTTACGTCAAGGTGACCGAGGAGGCAGAGGAGAAGTTTGTGCACTACAGCGGCCTGCTCGCGTCAAATACCGGTGGAGAGGAAGTGGAGGACTTTTATTACTATCCAGAAAAGCCCTTTAGTACTGCGATGATGCTAAGTGACTGGGCAAATGAGAAGAGCGAGCCTGAGATTGTCAAGAAATACGGGACAACTCCTGGCGCCCTGTTTGCCAAGGTGACAAACGCAGACTGGCTGCTCTATGCTGCGATGGAGATCTCCAAGATAATGCGAATTAGCACAATCAGGCTGCTTGAGCTGCGAGTTCGGGTGCGCTACGGAATAGCAAAAGAGCTACTTGACCTTGTGCAACTCAAGCAGGTAGGAAGGGTGAGGGCACGGGCGATGTATGCAAACGGCATAAGGGGGATTTCTGACCTGAGAAAACCTGGAATTGACAAGAGCCTTGAGAGGCTTTTTGGCCAGGAAATAGCCAAAAAAATAACAGAGCAGGCAAAATTTGGATGAGATTTGGGGCTTTTTCAAACGAGTTTTTGCCCCAAAAGGGGTATTTGACGTTAACAGAACAGGGAGAAGTATTTAAATAATTAACTTATCTATATGCTATTAACCGCTATAACGGCGACCGTGAATTAGATGGGAATCTTTGATAAGCTTGGACAAGCAATGGGAGTTTCTAAGGAACTCAGCATAGAGGAATATATGGGATCTGCAGAGATGGAGAACGTCGACATACTCAACGAGCCGGCAGACATGTACATCAAGCCGGTATCGATAACCAGCGAGGATGATGTCAAGCTGATTCAGGACGAACTTAACAAGAAGAACATCATATTGCTAAACATCGACGAGATAAACAAGAGGCCAAACACAAGAAACACGATAATAACCAGCCTCAAGACGTTTGTCGCGAAGATAAACGGGGACATAGCGCAGATAGACGAATCGAGGATAATAATAACCCCTACCAAGGTCAAGATCATAAAGAAGAAGAAGCCGAAGTGAGTTTTTCACTTCAGTGCGGTTATCAGCGCATGAACCTCCTTTTTTGTGGGCTGCGCAAGTGATAAGAGACGCACGAATATCCTCTTCACGGTCTCTTTCTCCCTTATTTTTTTATCAGCCATGAGCAAGCCAAGCATTTTGTAGAGCGTTAGTATCTCTTTCTTGTCGGGTTTTTCGGAAGGGTCTATCCTGTAGTTTTTCCCCAGCTCTGTACGCGTTAGGAAGAAGAGGAGTATCGCAAGCGCGTGAGATACGTTGAGCACCGGATAGCTTGGACTTGTGGGGATGTATGCGAGAATATTGCATAGCTCCATCTCCTCCTTGCTCAGGCCGGTATCGTCTCTTCCAATGACAAGCGCAACATTGGTATTTCTAAACGCGGCTTTTTGCAGGCGTTTCTCGAGCTCATCGGGGAGGGATACGCCCCTAAAGCCTGCTCGCGCCTTCTCCCAAATTCCAGTTGTGCCAATTGCTATGTCGCAGCCCTCTAGTGCGTCCTCGAGATTCTTGTAAATGGAGGCCCGCTCTATAAGGGAGTGCGCATGCTTGGAATACATTATCGCATCCTTGCCCGTGATCTTCGCCCTTGGCGCGACGATATGAAGTTTCTTGATGCCGAAGTTGCTTGCCACCCTTGCGATGTAGCCGAGGTTGTTCTGGTACTTTGGAGAGACTACAACCAGCTTTAGGATCATCAGATCGCCAAGATCGCAAGCACTGCGATGAGATTGACCAGCATGTGGGCCAGAATCGATGGATAGAGGGACTTGGTTTTCTTGAAGACGTAGCCCGCGACAAGCGCGAACCCAAATGCGGCTATCATGTCTACACCGAATGTAGAGCCGTACCCTGCGTGCAGTATACCGAAGACAAGAGCGCTTATAATTATACCTATCCTTGGAACCAGAAATGCCCTGAAGAGTATCTCCTCGTTTATTGGGCCTATGAATGAGATGAATATATAGACCCACAGCGGTGCTGATCCGAAGATCTTGTCCACGTTGGTGTTTATCTGGACTCCAGTTATGCTGCCGAGCAGGCCTGCCATCAGGTCCAGCAGCAAGAATATCGCAAAGAGCAAAATCCCGACTCCAAGCAGCTTAATGCTTATCTTGTCCCTTGAGAGCCCCAGATCGCTTACTATCTCCCCAGGACCCTTTCCCTTGCGCGCAAGGAATGCAAGCACAAAAAGTGAGAAGAAGAAAGAGAGCTGCGCATCGAAGAGGTATCCTGCCAGGTCCTGGCCGATGGCCCCGCTCTGCAGGTAGAAGAAGAGAATTGGTATGGATGCAAGGAGCATTACGAGAAGGGCATAGACTGCGTAGTGGAATCTCCCGCCAGAAGGCCTAGTTTTTCTTCGCAGAGGCATCGCCCTTTTGCCGAATCTCCATGTAGCCGCACTTGCCGCATGTGTTCCTGTCGGAGTGCTCAGCCATCCTGGAGCCACACTTCGAGCACTGCCTGCCTGGAGTGTAGGGCTTAAACTGCTTCTTAGCCTTCTCCTTCTTCTTCCCGGCCTCAGCCTTTGGTGCCGCCCCTTTTTTTTCCTCAGCCATCAAATCACAATAATATCATTACTCTGCGGCTTTCTCCTCCTTGGCCTGCTTCGCCTGCTCCTTTGGTTCCGCCTTGGACTCAGATTTTGCCTCCGTGGCCTTCACCGCCTTAGCCGACTTCTTTGTAATCCTCTCAAATAAGTGCTTCTTCTCCACAGACATCGCCTCCTTGCTGGAATATGAGTGCACCAGCACCGAAGCAGCGGAGGTTCCGAACAGCGGGCTTATCTTCACAACTACAGTGAGGTCTGGGCTGAGGCTCAGCTTCTTGCAGATCTCCTCCTTGACCTCTTCCTGTGTCGGGGTTTTGCCCTTGTAGGATGCGGAGAAAACCATCTCCTTTCGTCCAAACAGCTTGTTATCAGTGTCCTTTTCTATCTTGACTTCCATTATGTTCCACCAGTTATTCTCATCATCGCACGCTTGCCCATTGCTTCTATCACTTCCACTTCAACGCCTGGCTTTAAGTTGCTGACAAGATCCTCAGGTATCTGAAGATCGTATGTCTCGTACGACTCCAGGTCCATTAGCTGGGCGCTGTTTCCTGAGATGGAAACCACCTGCGCCTTCTTTTTCCCGATTACCGGAGCCTCTACTTCAGAGTGGCTCGGCTTGAGCAAGGTCTTCTTCGAGCCATCGAATATCCCTATGGCGGTTATCCTCACCTTTGCAGATCCGTGCTTGCCAGGAGCAGAGGTCTCTATGTCGACCACCTTGCAGGGCACGCCGTCAATTAGCAGGAACCTGCCTGTCTTGAGGTCTCCTACAGAAACATACATTATTTCATCTGCCATAATCTCATCTTGATAAAATAGATAGTTAGCTTAGGTATAGAGAATTTATATATATTACGATGGCATCTGCGTGGGTTTGGCTAACAAATATTTAAGATAGGATAAAAAAGAAAAAAAGGAAAGACGGATTTAGAATCCGTCCAGGCTACCCATCTTTAGCATGGGCGAGACTGTCTCCTCTGCCTTCTTCTGGAAGAACTTCGCCTTCACCCCAGTTATGACGGACATTACCTTTACTTGATCTCCTAGTTCAGGCACCAGCCTTGCACCAAAGATCACGTTAGCATCATCAGCTAGGCCCTCTGTGACCCCGTTGCCGATTCTTGTAGCATCGCTAATTGAGAGGCTTGTACCTCCGGTTACGTGCACGAACCCGCCCTTTGCCCCATCGTACTCTACGCTGAGCAGAGGGTGCGCCCTAGTGTCCTTGATTGCGCGCTCCACCTTGTCGGAGCCGTTTCCTGACCCTACGCTAATCACTGCAGTTCCAGTCCTTCCTACCACTGTTCGCAAATCTGCGAAGTCGAGGTTGATTAAGCTTGGAAGCATTATCGAATCTGCGATTCCCTTGACCGCATTGAGGGTTATGTTGTCGACCACCTCGAACGCTTTTTCTATCGGCAGATTTGGCGCGTACTGAAGAAGCTTGTCGTTCTCTATCACAATTGTCGTGTCGGCTGACTTGTTGAGCTGCTCTATTCCCCAAACTGCCTTCTGGGCCCTGCTCCTCTCAAGCGCGAACGGGAAAGTCACGGTTGCAATCACTGTTGCCCCATTCTCTTTTGCGATTTGCGCCACGCCTGGTGCGCTGCCGGTTCCTGTTCCCCCCCCCATTCCGCCGCACACAAATACCAGATCATAGCCTTCCACAAGCTTTGAAATCTCTGCCTTATCAGCCTCTACGCACTTTGCGGCAACTTCAGGATATCCTCCAGCTCCAAGGCCATTGGTTATCGCCTTGCCCAGAAGGTGCTTCTTTGTTGCATGAACTATATTTAAGTGTCCTACATCGGTGTTGATAGCAATAGTATCAGCACTTTGTATTCCAGTGTTGTATAGTCTGTTGACAAGGTTGCATCCCTGTCCACCCAGCCCCACTACTGCTATTCGCGGGGTAAATGCGTCGTAGTCTATTTGGTTATCGAAGGTCGCCATTTCTTACACCAATTTCAATATCATTTGCGTTTTGCTGTTTCCAGCAGATTTTCCTTGTGATTGTAGAGCGAGATGAGCTGCTTGTAGATTTCCTTTGCGACATCACTTCTAATAGGCCTGCGCAGTTCCAGATACTGGGCTGCAAGCCTTCGTATGTCCTGATTGGTTCTCTCCAAACCCTTTCCCATGCACTCCCATTAAACATGAAAGTAAAATAAAAAATAAAAGAAATAAAAAAGGAAAGTTTAGATCATCTCGATATCCGAGTACGACCTGCTCTTGTCCTTCTCTACCATATGTCCTACTATGCTTGCGCCGCTTACGCCTGTTACGATTGCAACTATCTCTAGCTGCCCTTCGTATCCTGGGATGAGCCTTGCTCCCCACTTGACGTTCGCCTTAGGATCCATCCTCTCGGTTATCAACTCTCCAGCCTTGATTGCGTCACCAAGGGTGAGGTCTGATGCACCGGATATGTGGATCAGTGCACCCTTTGCATTCTCGTAGTCAACATCCAGCAACTTGTTTTTGAGTACTGCCTCTGCAGCACTTCCGACCTTGTCGTTGCCCTTGCCAAGTCCGTATGCAATGAAGCCTACGTCTCCGCTTCCCATAATTGATCGTACGTCTGCAAAGTCAATGTTTATCAGGGAAGGCTGGGTTATCGTCCAGACAAGTCCGCCGATTGCCTTTGCAAGCACATCATCTGCCACCGCAAACGCCTCGTTCATAGGGAGGTTAGGGTGAAGCTTGACCAGTCGGTTGTTATCGAGGATGATCACACTGTCGCTGAACTTTCTGAGCCTTTGAATTCCTTCCTCGGCTTTTACCTTCCTGACCCTTTCGAGGTCGAATGGATAGGTTACCATTGAAACTACAATTGCGCCCTGCTCCTTTGCAATCTGCGCCAGTACAGGCAGTGAACCTGTTCCGGTTCCTCCTCCCATTCCTGCGCACAAGAATACCAGTTGAGCACCTGAGAGAATCTCTTCAAGAGCATTGCGGTCTACCTCTGCGGCCTTTGCTCCTACATCGGGGGAACCACCAGCGCCAAGACCTCGGGTTATGCTTTTTCCGATCAAAATCTTCTTTATTCGGTCGTCGATTATCTTGAAGTGATTGACATCTGTGTTAATCGCCACAAGCTCGGTGCCTTTTACACCGACCTTTATAAGCCGATTTACAGTGTTGCAACCTGCGCCTCCTGCGCCGATTGTCACAATCTTTATCTGCGGATTCATATCTGCTTGCGTAACGTTGCTATTGCCCAAAAACTCGTTTGCAAAGTCTACCATCTGATCGCCTGAGAGTATAATATATGATATATATTTAAAAACCTTGTGTAGAAAGAGGAATAGCGGAAATACACAAGATTTTAGTTTCCTACCCGAAAAAAACGAGCAAATTTACGACGACAAACTGGCATGTTGGCAGTTTTTTTGCAAAATCCGCGATTTGCAGACAAATTTTATTCCTGTGTTTTGAAACTCGCCACAACGCAATTCACTCGGTAAATCGGTTTATAAACGGGGCGCGATTCACGATGGCTAGTTCGTCAATTCGCCTTTATACGCGTTTCAGCGGTTCTTGCAGCTGCAATTTCTCTCGTCATTTATCTGAGGGATCATCGTGTTTATCAGGGATTTTACCTTGTCGATGCTTGCAGAGAAGACCTTGCTCACTTCTTCGAAAGTAACCGGCTTCACATTTTCGTCCCCTTCCAGACCGACGTCATAATCAGTGACTATCCCGATTCCAAGGTAGCAGATTCCCTTCTCCCTTGCAAGGGCTGCCTCAGGATACTGCGTCATGTTTATTATTTCAAAGCCCTGCTTTGCGAAAAATTTCGACTCTGATCGTGTGGAAAATCTTGGGCCGTTGACGACAACCACTGTCCCTTTTTCATGGTGCGGCAGATGCGCGTTTTTGGCATTGCTTATTCCAATTGATCTAAGGTTGCTACAGTACGGATCTGCCATGCCAGTATGCACCACTTTGCTCTCGTCAAAAAAAGTGTCATCTCGTCCGTGAGTCATGTTCACGAACTGGTCAATGAAGACGAAATCTCCTGGTTTGTAGTCGATGCGCAGCGAGCCAACTGCGTTGCTTGAGATTATCCGCTCAACGCCCAGATCCGCAAGGGCCTGAATGTTTGCGCGGTAGGGAACCTTGTGAGGAGGTATGGTGTGGTTTTTGCCGTGCCTGGAAAGAAACGCCACATCCTTTCCGCCGATTTTTCCAATTGATATCGGGCTACTCGGCTTTCCGTATTTCGTGACCGGATTTACCTCTTCTTCAACTTCGACCAGCGAATATAGCCCAGTCCCCCCAATTATTCCTATCTGTGCCTTCATGCAATCATCAAGAATCATCAAAATATGATATTTATATTGGGAAACAACCTTTTAATATGAACTGGAAAGCTAAGCGCACGAATTTTTCTGAGACAAACTAGTTTTAAAACTGAGAAAGATGTGTGTTGGACACTAGGCGTCTGCGACCCTTATCTTCTTTTGCATCCCGAACATCTCTATTATTTCCTTGGTAGTTGTCGCCTCCTCTGCGCTCTTGTCGGTTCTCACGCCGTCGCTGATCAACCTTGGGAACCTGAGCGCGTATCCAGCCTCACTTCCATCATCTAGCTTCTCCATTCCGCACAGATGCATCGGTGATCTGGTTATCTCATCAGCCCTTGTTTCCACAACATACTTGGGATCAACCCAGAAGTCCGGCACCACTATCGATGCGACTCTGGCAGGCTTGGTTTTCGTCTTTGCCTTGTCGAGAAGCTTCTGCAGCTCCACCATCTGCTTTTCAGAGAATCCGGTGCCTATTCTGGTGACCGATTCGAACATGTCGGTCTTGTCATTGTAAGAAGCGCACAGCAGTCCACCGAACTTGAACTCTGCCCTCTGACCTCTTCCCAGATAATAGCCTATTATCACAAGGTCCACAGTGTCTGATAGTTCCCCCTTGTAACTTCTCTTCATTTTTATCCAGGAGAATTTCCTGGCGCCGGCCACGTAGAAGGACTCCATGTCCTTTGCGACTATACCCTCAAGCCCATTGGACACTGCGTTCTCGAAATACTTTTCCAGCTCCCTTGGCCTAGTCGCAATTATCTCATCAGAGAGCCTGACTATCCCATTCTTGGCAACTATGTCCTCGAGCTTGCGCCGCCTCTCCTTGTAGGGCTTTGTCATATAATCCTCGCCATCGGAATACATCAGATCGAATGCGAATACATGCAGTGGAAGCTGTGCGCTCTTCTCTTCTATTCCGTGCTTCCTCTTTCGCTGTATTGTTTCCTGGAATTGGTAGTACTCTCCAGTCACATCGTTGTAGGCAATCGCCTCCCCATCGAATATCGCGGACTTGAAGTCAAGCTCTTCCAAGGCGGCCTTCACTATTTCAGGGAACATGTGGGTGACCTTTTCTAGCCGTCTGGAGAATATCTCGACTCTCTTGCTCTTCTTGTCAACATGGACCTGAACCCTAAAGCCGTCGTACTTGCTCTCAACCGAGCATCTGCCCCTCATCTTTTCAAGTATCTCCTCTGCAGTGGGAAGCCGCTCAGCAAGAGCTGGCCGAATCGGTTTGAAGAGCGTAACCTTGAAGTGCTCTATAGCGCCTATCCCTCCTTCGAACAAGGCCTCCCCGACTTCGCCCAGATCGCTGCACAGGTTGTAGGCGTTCTCAAGATACGACTTCATCTTCCTCTCTCCAGTGCTGGTCTTTGAAAGAGCTTCAAGGATCGTGGCATCGCCAAGGCCGAGCCTCAGAGTGCCCATAGCAAACCTTGTTATGTACCTTGCCTCAACCGGGCTCGACGCCGCAAGCAGCTCAGACATCATCCTTATCTTGCCATCCTGGCTGCCCGGGCCTGAGGTTGTTGCTATCTTGTGGAGCATGTCAAAGACCTCAATGAGGCTAAACTTCCTAGAACTCATCCTCCTCAGCTTTGTCTTTGCTATTGTCTGCTCTGCCGCAAGGCCCATGTCGCCTGTTTTCTTGTACGTCGCGTACACCTGCTCCTTCTCGTATCCCGATGCCCTTGCTATCGATTCGCTAACCAGCTTCTCGGCTATGCCTATTTCCACCCCCTCAAACGGCGGGGCGAGCACGCCTTGGGTCATATATATCAGCTTTCTTACCTCACTGGCTTTGACTTCATGGAACATCTGGGTGAGTACGTCTATCATCTCAAGCCTTGATGATATACCCTCCAGCTTGCCGTAATAACTTGAAACCGTCTCAAAGAGCATCCAAACAACAATAGAGTTGGACAAAAATAGGTATTTGTATCTATCTAGAAATAGTACATAGAAGGATTTTGGTGCAGTTTTGGTCGGTGGGAAGATGAACAACGTTTACATTCTGGTTGCTACGGTGATTGTTGCGGCCATTGCTGTTTTTGCCGCACTTGACGCCTTTGGGACGCACGGTTCAATGGTGCCATCTACCACTTCTGCGCACACCACACTTCCAACCACCACAGCGCAACAGTCAAGCAACTCACATACGCAGTATGTGGTTGGTATGAGCACTATACGAAACGGCAAGGTTCTAGGGAACTTTTCGATAATCAACTACACCACAGTAGGCACAAGCTATTCCAATCAGACGATAGCATACGACCCTGCGAATAATTATGTTTACTTGGCAAATTCAGGGAGCAACGTGGTGTCTGTAATGAACGGCTCGGTGGTAGTCCGGCAGATAGTGGTGGGCAGGGGTCCTGCTCTGCTGGTCTACGACCCATTGAACTCTTACATTTACTGCATTAACTATTATGATGGCTCAGTTTCTGTAATAGACGGGCTATCGGTCCTCTCCACGGTGAGTGTTGGGCGGCAGCCTGCTAGCGCGGAGTATGATCCTGCCAATGGATACGTATACATAACTGGCTACGGTTCTGGGACGGTATCGGTGATAAACGGAACCTCGCTCAAAGCAACAATCGGGATGGGTGGGATGCCAGATGACATAATCTACGACCCATACAACCACTACATATACGTTTCAAATGTTGGCAACAACACAGTCACGATGATAAACGGGACCGTGAGAATTGCAGGCATCTACGTTGGCCAGAATCCATTCGAGCTCTACTATAACTCGTTCAGCCATTATATCTACTCGGTGAACTACAACTCGAGCACCTTGTCGGTAATAAACGGCACATCTTACATAGCAACAATAAGCACAGGTTCAGGACCCCAGAGAATGGCCTATGATCCTGCAAACCACTATATGTATCTGACCAACTACGGCTCTAATGATGTGATGGCAATAAACGGGACCGCAATAGCATCCACTATACTAGTAGGCAGCGAGCCAACGTACTTGATTTACGACCCTGCGAATGGCTATGTATATGTGTGCAATTCCTATGGCAACAGCATATCGGTATTGAATGGCACGAAGGTATACGGGACCGTATCTGGGATCTCTGGGCCAGGAGACTTATTTTACAACCCTGCAGACAGCTATGTATACGCATTGAGCTCGTCATATAACTATACTGCGGCAATAAACGGGACTTCACTTGTAAATACGATACACCTATCAAAGAACTGGTACTACCTATACGGAGCACTAATTAATCCAAGCAACGGAGAGCTGTACGTCTCGTACTTTGAAAGGGGCTAGTTTCCTGCTCAAACTCTGCTTGCAGTTACGCATATAAGAAGAATGAGACATGTATTTATATCCTAAAAGGCACTATTTTGTGAGTGAAATGGCTGCTGGCGAGACGAAGAGGCAGGTGGGCACTGTATTCCATTCAAAGAAAGTGGATAGGGCGTATGATAAGCATCTCAAAGAGATTGCAAGGCCGCCAACCAAGCTACTAGGCTCTGCACAAACCCCCACATTTGAGGAGCTGCTAAACAGGGGGTTTGTAAATGGAATGGAAAAGAGGGAGGAGGAGAATCGCAAGGTTAGGGAGAAGCT
Source organism: Microcaldota archaeon (assembly GCA_028867435.1). Lineage (GTDB taxonomy): Archaea > Micrarchaeota > Micrarchaeia > Micrarchaeales > CABMGC01 > JAGWGI01. The sequence goes on from JAGWGI010000002.1 coordinate 12,429, forward strand.
CAACACCATACTTACGGCAAAGAGGGAAAGGGAGGGCTGCTGGACAGGATCGATGCTGCAAGGACCAAGATTATGAAGGGTGAGATGCTGCCAGAGGAGCATAGGAAGATGTTGTTTGCTGCAGATAAGATTAAAACTTTGGCTCATGAACTGCTGATAACAATTAAGAAGACCGATAGGGTAAAAAGATATGAAATAGAACTTGAGAGGGAGATAATATACAGATGGTGCAAGTTCTATGAGGCGGGAGGATACGCATCACAAAATGCGCCAATGTTGCCTGAGTTCAAAGATTATCCGCACAGGTTTAAGGGAATAGAGGAGTTTACAAAGTACTCCAAAACCGTATCGGGGCGGGTCTCAAAGAAAGTTGCAGCATGGTCTGATAAGGTTTACAGCTTGCCAAAAGATAAAGTTGATGCAGCAATGGAGGAGATGAAAAAAGATATCGATGCAAGGGTTACCGTATGGTGCTTAACTCCTGCCGGCAACATAGCATGTGTGGCCCTAAATAAAATGCAGGTTAGTTTAGAGCACAATTTTGTTGAGATACGAACTGCATACATTGCAATGAGCATAACTGCAGGAATGGACAAGCTCATAACGCCAGATATCAAGCATTTAGATTGGGCGTACAAGAGGGCCCTAAATGATGAGCTTGGAAAGCAGGAAAAGGAAGCGCTTCTAAAGAAGCTTGATTCGATACTCCAGGAGTAGTATTACAGGGGCATGGAAATGCAGTTTTAAATATTCTTATCGCTTGCGGTAGCGGCATACAATTTTAATTCCATTTGCCGATATGTCCTTGTTTTAATGATAGAGTACATGGGCTTGAATCTTGCCACGAGCGAAAAGGTGTATGAGCCAAGCGAGGATTCATTCCTCGCAGCTGCTGCGCTACAAGACACTATCTCTGGGAGCAGAAAAGGCAGCTTGAGGGTACTTGACATTGGTACGGGAACGGGTATCCTTGGAATCCTCGCGGCCCAAAGCGCTAAGGTTAGCAAGGTCGCATTTGTGGACATCGACCCTGCGGCAATCTCACTTGCGAGAAGGAACCTGAAGAGCAATGCGCTTGCTGCGGCACCAAAGTGCGAATTTATTCTGGGCTCGCTCTTCTCCAAAGTGCGTGGAAAATTCGACATAATCACATTCAACGCCCCGTATCTGCCAAGCGACGATGACGCGGAAACTGTGATGGCATGGAATGGGGGGAAATCTGGAGTGGAAACATGCATAGGCTTCGTGCGCCAGCTGGGGGGCCATCTTTCGGATTCTGGCAGCACGTTTTTGGTGGTTAGCAGCTTTGGGGATCTGAAAAAACTCAGAAAGGAGATACGCAGGCACGGATTCTCGTGCAAAACTTGCGCAAAAAGGCATATCTTCTTTGAGGATATCATAGTGCTTTGTATAGCCAAAAGGTGAAAGGATGCCAAAAGAGATAGAGATGAAGGTAATCGGCATTGACAGGCGCGAGGTCTTGGGCAGGCTCAAGGAGCTTGGAGCAAGGTATATTGGGGATTATCGGTTCAAGAGGCTCGTCGCCACGATTGACGATCGCCCTGGAAGCATGAAATACGTGAGGCTGCGCAGCGACGGCAAGGTGCACACCCTGACCCTAAAGCAAAGGGGTAAAAAAGGAACAGATCCCGATGAATTCGAGGTAAAGGTATCTGATTTCAAGGAGGCGGCGCGCATACTCTCCAGGATTTTTGTGCACCTGCTCTACATTGAGAGCAAACGTGAGGAGTATTCCCTTTGGAGCACACAGATAACCATAGACAAGCTGCCGCAAATACCTCACTACATCGAGATAGAGGGAAAGAGCAGGAGGCAGATCCTAAGAGTGTACAGAAAACTTATGACAAGTGGGAAGCCATTTGGAAATGTGCCATCCTCTGCAGTGTACGAACACTATGGCCTTGATTACAAGAAGGTCGGGAATATAGTTGGGACAAAGCTGAGGAGGATTCTGGAGTAGGAAAACTATGGGAAACGAATTGTAGATAACGCTTATTAATCTGGAAATCCATTATTATAACGGGTTTATGAAAGGGGGAAGAATATGGAAGGGATATCTGAATTCATGAAGGCTGACCACGGCGAGCTGGACGACGTCTTCGAGAGTTTCAGGGTGGTGAGGGAGACAGATTCGAAGAGAGCCAAGATACTGCTCGCGCAGCTAAGGGAGGGGCTTGGCAGGCACATCTTGATGGAAGAGAAGGTGCTGTTCCCCCTGTTCGGGGAGAGAAAAGTGGGCCGCAACTACGTCTCTGTGGCAGATCTAAACGAGCAGCATAGGAGAATAAAGGAGCTCCTCGCTCAGATAGACAAGGATTTCTCGCTGGAGAAGGAGACAGAGGACTCAGAGGCGGAACTCGAGCAGATACTAGTTGCACATGACATAATGGAGGAGCGCACAATCTACCCGTGGATAGAGAGGCATGTGGATGGCGCAGCAAAGAAGAAAGCGATGGAGAGGATATCTGAGATGAGCGACTAATCTTTGCCGTTCATCCATACTGCAATCTGGCTGCCCGAGGGGTTGTGCACACTGCCCGTCAAATCGAAGCCCAAATCTTCAAGCCTCTTGATTTTTGCCTCGCTTGCTGCAGCATCAATGCCATAGAAGCCGAGTACGAGCCTGCCATTTGGAAGGACAAGCCTTAGCAGTTTTGTTATCGTGTCCGTCTCCTCTTTTTTGTCAAGGGCCCAATCATCAAGCACATTGAAGTAGACAAAGTCAAAGCGCGCAGGGAATCCCGCCGCCTCGATGCCTTCGACATCAGATGCACGCATCACTGCAAAGTTGCTGATGTGCCCAGGGAAGAGTGCCTTTGCAGTCTGTATCCTCTCAGGGTTCACATCTATGCCATAGGGTATGAGCCTGTAGCGGCACCACTCTTCTAGGCACCTTAGGAGCAGCCCGTTTGCGCATCCGACATCTAGTATCGAGCCGTCATGGTTTATCGTACCTGCAAGGAACTCCCTCGAATCCTTCCATGACTCGTACGGCGTTATGCCAGCCTTCTCGGCGATGGCCTTGAAGTCGCTCTCCTCGACCAGCCTTGCCATCCCATCCTTGTCGTTAACAAGCTGCTCAAAAGATGCAAGCGGGGTGCCTATCTGTGGCTCCTCTGCCTGCTGGGGCTCTGCGATTTCAGGCGGGGCAGGCACAAGCTCCTCTGCTGCAGGCTCTGCGGCAGGCGCTTGGGAGTCCTGTTCGACTGTTTCATCCTTATTTTCCTCTTCGTCCTTGTAGTAAACGTAGTCGTCTTCATCTTTGAAGAACCTCCTTCTCACTATCAGTATTGCTATTGCAATCGCCACGAGTATTGCAACTGCAAGCAGCGCTATGCCAAGGAGGTTGAGGCTCGTTGAAGCATAGAGCGTCTGAGTCAGGAGGTATCCTGCAGAGTCCTGAGCATTGAACTGAATTTTGTTCTTCCCTGTTTCCGGCAAATTGATGGTGAGGTTTGAGGAGTTGGAGCTTGGAATCTTCTTGCCGTTGACGTACCAGGAGTATGTGTATGGCGCTGAGCCGTTGTATATCTGGGCGCTTAGCGACACCGAATCGTTGTTGTAGAATATGGAGCTATGCAAAGTTGCTGCAATGGGCCCAATGATTGGATCTGCGCTCACTTCTATTAGCTGATCAGGAGTTCTTGTTGATTCCTTTGCAGAATCGATGACCTGTATGTGATAGTAGTGCACCCCTAAAGGAAGGTTGTTGCAGTTTATCCCGATCATGTACGAATCACTGTAAGTGCTGTATACGTTATTGGTGTACGTGTCGATGAAAGATGTGTAGGTATATGGGGGGGTTCCGCCGCTGACCATCGCGCTAGCATTCAACTGGCAGTTCATCCCCTTGTCAGCATATGTCTTAGGCAGGGAGTAGGTGCTAAGCTGCAGCGAAGCAAGGCTTAGACTGCCGGTGTAGAAAGAACCGTAGTAGTACTTTGAGCTCAAGTTGCCGAATTTGTATACGCTCTGCGAGTAGTATGGCAGCTGCGCTGTGGTCAGATTTGCGCTAACACTCCTGGCGCCGTCGCTATAGAGATAATTGTAGAACCAGAGCCTTGTGCCTGAAGTCAGGACGGTGTATGGCGTGTAGTTTGCAGTCTGCTCTGCAGGCTGCGAAGTGAGCAGGTGGGGCCACTGGGTCACAAGCCCTGTGGAGTAGCCGTTTAGGTTTGAGGCGGAGGAGGGGTTGCCTACGAATTTCGTTGCGCCCTCGGAGCTGTATGCTGCCTGCGCACTAGCACCGCTCTGATAGTCCTTTGCAGACATGGTCACGGTGCCCTTGTAGAACCCCAGGTAGAGCAGTATCTTATCGCTCGAGTTGACGGTTCCGTTAAGCCCCACACCCTTAACACTTGAGGAGTAGATCTCTGAGCCGCTGGGCCCGAAGACCCCGTAGACAAATCTAAAGCCGTCCTGCTGCCCGAACCAGTTGTAGGCTATCCCAGCCTGGTACTCGTAGCCGGTATTTGTGAGACCCTCTACGAAATATCCAGGGCCGTAGCCGTTAGCATCAGACTGGGCAACTGCAGTGACGTTGTAGCCGATTGCCGTGGCATTTTGGGCGAACGTGATTCCAGCCTGGGTGTTGTAGTAGCTCTGGGCCTGCGCGCCTGTAGATAATGCAAGCACCGCTAGGATTGCCAGAACATAGAATTTATGCATGTACCGTACCTGTTTTTGATTCTCAGTAGGGGGTTTTAACCCTTTCTTATCGAACGTTTTTCGCTTTTTTGAAGCAAAAACGAACAATGAAGAACGTTAATAAAGATGGCCTGAATGTTACCTGTATGAAACTCTGGGGAATCGGCCAAAAGGGAAAGGACCAAAATGCCGAGGTGGTGGCCAAGGCAAAAGAGCAGCTAGGCATGCCCATACTAGATATACTCAAGCTGAGGCGCTTTGATGTACCAGAGCCAATGAAGATACTGTCGCCTGATTTCCGCTTCAGGTTTAACCAGTACGAGCATCTCAAACAGTACTACAACACCCACCTATTCAACAGTCCTGCAACTGAAGAGTTTAGTGATAAGAAGCTAAACGAGATTGCAACAAGGTATTCCAGCGAGCTTGCGCTGCTCAGATGGAAATCTAGGGAACAGGGGTATCTTGCAATGCTACCAATCAAGCAGGAAGTTAGGAAGATAGTGGGCGACTTTCTCTTCGAGGTAATAGATAGGCATATCAAGTCAACAAAGAGGCTTTACCGTGGCGTAGAATTTTCTAGCAGAGAGCAGATGAACGACTACTTCAACTCGAAGAAGATGCAGGGCAAATCGACCATGCGCAGCGTTATGTCAGTTAGCGCATTTGAGGACGTAGCAAATGCTTTCGCATCTAACTCAAAATTTGGGGCAGTGACAGTATTCGATGCAAATTCTATTGTTTATGGACCGGTGCCATACATGTCGAGTCTTAGCGGCTACAACTGCACTATGACCGAAGGCATATTCTTCAGGGTAGAGGCTGAGGTCAGGGTACTGCAAGTGCCTGAAAACAATATTGTGGAAGTCAGGCCTGTCGTACGCGCTGCGGCAGTGTAGCTCAGTTTATGGCGTCGTACTTCTTGAGGATCCTATCTGCCTCGTCAAGATGCCCCTGCACAGAACTGAAGTCCTTGTAGTGCAAAAACGAAAAGAGCCTTTGCAGCTTGAACTTGAGCTGGGTTAGCTCCTTTCTCCGCCTTCTCATATACACATAGTGGTTCATCATTTGATCCCTAGTTCTTTTAGGCATGCGGCGCTCGCCCCGGTTCGCAATAGATTTTGCTGCTTGGAGTGGTATTGTCAAACGCGCTGGTCATTACGCAGTTCATAGCAAGCCTAAATACATCTTTTTGATTGCTCTTTAAAAGGCTATAGAATAATTCGTTAAAGAGCGTATTAATGAACGTCTATTGTTTAACTTGACGCCGCAGCTCAGACGCTTCCCTGTGGGATCTGGGCGCCATTAGTTGATAGGAAGAGGGTGTAGGAGGCACCTACAAAGCTCTTGCCACTACTGTCGTTGAGCCAGGTCATCACTGTATACTCCCCTGCTCCGTACTGTGAGGTTAGGTTCTTTAGGCCAAATGAGATGTCGATTCCCCCGTCTTGGGACGAGTAGCTGTCTGCAACAATTGTATCTATGCCCTGATAGTAGTACCTTGGGCTCTGCACCACACCTGCTACGATCTTGCCGTAGCCGTACTCTTTTGTATTGTCCAGCTGCGTCCTTGACATGCCAGCCACCAGCGGGTCGTAGGCAACTTGTATGTAGGAGAGGGTGGCGCCTGAGAGCAGGGTTCCCAAGAGGTGTACAGAGCCGCTAGGGCCAGAATAGCTAGGCGTACCGCCGTTCCAGTTTATGTAGCTATCGATGAAGTCCTCGACGAAGTAGATGGTGCTCAAGTTGTAGGCTATCCCTATGCTCACCTGGGTGTGATACGGATTTAGGATGTTGTCCCGATGTCCGTTGTTGCAGCATGCGGAGTCGTTGTACATCATGCTGTACTCCATCTTCTCTAGCGCCGCCTTTGGCTCAAGAGTGCCGCTGCAGATGCTAAGCACGCACTGCGAACTTGACTGGTAGGCTATGTTCTCGCTCACAGCCCCAGTCCCGCCCAGCAGTGTGTAGCGCATGTAGGGCTTTAGGCCCCAGATGTCCCAGTGGCTGAAGTAGTTATTGTCGAGCATGCTCTGCGCGTGCTGCTGGCCTGAGCTCTCGCTTGAGAGTGTGACATTGGACAGCCCGTACTGCTGCCTGTCTTGGTTTATCAGGGAGAGCGCATAGTAGTAGAGGCTCTGATTTGACTGGTTTGATTGTTCAAAGGTGGTTGTCTGGACCGTAGTTGTATTCGTCGAGCTTGTGATTGCGCCGCCGCCAGAAACAGGATGGAACGTGGTGGTGGGCTGGGATGGAAATTGCGTGGTGGTAGAATTGCCATATTGGGTTATGGGATGCAGCACTAGAACGTATGCACCTGCTGCTACAAGCACCAGAACCACTATTGCAACAGCAATGCCATTTGCCAAAATACCACTAAGACAATGATAATGCTAATCTGCACTATAAAAAATTATGTGCGTGTCCTAGTGGGCAGGCCATTCTATATCCCGAACTCCTTTTTTACCTTTGCAATCTTGGGCCTTATGACAAACATGCAGTAGGGCTGCAGGGGATTTAATTTGTAGTAGTCTTTATGGTAATCTTCAGAAGGATAGAAAGTATCGAGCTTTTTGACCTGGGTTGCTATGGGCTTCTTGAAGTTGCCAGCAATGCTTTTTATGTAGGCCTCTATCACTCCCCGCTCTTTCTCGTCAGTGTATAGTACTATTGAACGATACTGAGATCCCACATCTGCGCCCTGCTGGTTCACCGAAGTGGGGTCGTGCGATGCAAAAAATATTTCCAGGAGCTTGTCAAGACTTGCCACCTCGGGATTGTATTCCACTTCGAGCACTTCTGCATGTCCGGTAGTTCCGCTGCACACCTGCTCATACGTAGGACTCTTCGTGGTTCCTCCAGCATAGCCAGGCGTTGTCTTGACTACGCCCTCAAACATGTCAAATACCGCCTGCGTGCACCAAAAGCACCCGCCGCCAAAAACTATTATTTTATTTTTATTTTGCATCCTTATCCTTGCCCTTGCCCTTTGGAATGAATTTGAGCGAGATTGAGTTCACACAGTGGCGCGTGTTAGTCTTGGTAAATCTCTCTCCCAAAAACACGTGTCCCAGATGCGCACCGCAATTCGCGCACTCTATCGCGGTCCTCACCCCGTCTGGATCAGGCGCACTCTTGACTGCACCCTTTATCTCCTGATCAAAGCTAGGCCAGCCGCACCTTGCATCGAACTTGCTTTCAGATTTGTATAGCGGTGCGCCGCATCTCCTGCAAACGTATGTTCCTTCCTCAAAGAGGTTGTCGTACTCTCCGGTGAAAGGCATTTCTGTGCCTTTATGCACAATCACATTTTCCTCTTCTTTGGTTAGTTTGTTGAGTTTCACAATTTATTTTTCCACCCAGAGTATATAAATAATCGGGAAAAAATTGGGAAGAGCCATCTTCGGAAAAAGTTTTATATGCAAGAGGTGCAAATGGCAACCATATGGTCAGGAGCTGGATAGTGCAGGCTGCTTTGCTTGTTTATGGGATAGGTTCGGTGATTGCATTTTACAAAAACAACTTGCTGGTTTTTGCGCTCCTATCCTTGGGGGCTGCAATTGAGCTGTATTTGTGGCACGAGAGGAAGGACGTCATCACTTTTATTGCTGGGGCGATAGTAGGACCGCTGAGCGAGATAGCCTCAGTGCATTTTGGGGTCTGGTCTTATGCCAATCCCTCTTTTCTTGGGATACCCATATGGCTGTTCCCAACATGGGGTTTTGCAATACTATGGGGAAGAAGGTTTGTGAAGGAGATTTATTCGGGCGAAGGCGGTTCGCGTAGAGGATTTAGGCATGCGAAATCAAAAGCGAAATAGGTACAAAGCGTTCGGTCGTATTTTTAGGTCTTGATCCCACGCGGAGGGCATCAAGGGTATACCAAATAAAGCGCTTGAAACTGAATGAAAACGTTCAGCTACGGCACGTATAAATAACATCTTTCTTCATCTTTCTAGTGGTTGTGCATGAAGGAGAAGGTGGAAATTAACAAGGGCGGAGCGCAGATAGGCCTCGAAGAGCTTCGCAGGAAACTTAATCAATTCACTATCGGAACAGTATACAATCTGAGCGAAAGATCACATCTGAAGCTAAACGGCCAGGTCTACATACCTCAAGGGATCAAGCTATTTGGTATCGGGGAAAGGCCCCTCTCATTTCTGCAGTTTCAGATGGAGAACCTAGAAAATTACTTTGCACTAGGTGGCAGATACGAATATGGTGACCAGTATCCATTCTCAGATAATCCTCCGCTAAGAAGTCTGGTAAAGAGGGTGGGAACCGAAACCAATATCGTTAATGTGCCGATAAAAATCGGGGGCGAACTGATGAAACTCTATCTGAGCGTGCTGCCGCAGCTCTGCGACCAAGGAGAGGATCCGAGAACATACGAACAGACGGTGCATATAGACGCATTGATGCTCCACTACATGCATGAGAGGATAAACACATTTGGCAGGTACATAGCAGACGCAAAGCTCAAGGCTCATCCAGAGTTAGTCAATTACACTACAAAACCGGATGAGATGATAAAAATACTCAAGGATGAGAGGAGGAAGAATGAAGTTGTGGGGTTTGCTAAACAGTGGGCATTGAACTTTCAGGTGAAAACAGAGCCCGTTGTTGCAATCATCAATGGGATAATAGAGATGACCATGAAGGTGGAGGTGGCATATATACAGAAGCTCGATGCGCGCACTAACCTCTCCAACACGTAGGAAAAGGTTCTAAACGAATGGTACACAAGCAATATAAACGGCTGGTGGATAATATATATGGTGCGCACATGCAAGACGGAACAGACAAGGGAAAATTAGGAGCAATTTCTGCAGGGATAATGAACGAGTCTGTTTCGCGCCGGTGGCAGCTCTAGCAAGAAGATAGGGATTCTTGGAGGCATAGGACCAGAAGCTACAGGTAATTTCTACCTTAGGCTTATAGCAAGGCTTCAGGGGACCGGAAGGATAGAGTCGAACACTGATTTTCCACAGATACTGGTAAACAGCATTCCTGCACCAGAATTAGTAGGAGAGCATACAACCGGCAAGGAACTTGCCCCGTACTTCAAGGGGCTTATTGAACTGGAAGCGGCAAATGTGGATTTTATTGCAATGGCATGCAACACCATACACCTCCATCATAAGATGCTGCAAAGCCGGATACGTACCCCGATAATAGATTTGAGGGAGGAGCTAAGGCTATTCATGTGGGGCAGGGGCGTCGGTTCAATGGTTGTATTAGGTACACCGCAGACAATGCGAAAAGGGTTGTACAGGCTGGAAGGCGTAAAATACTACGAGCTTGAAGAGATGGAAGCCAAGGAAATTGGAGAGGCGATATCTAACTTCAACTCGGGCTTAGATAGACAGGGTGCGGCGCGCCGAGTTGATGCAGTTGCAAGGAAGTACGTTGGCCTTGGCGCAGAGGTTGTAGTACTCGGATGCACCGAAATCTCGCTAATGCTTCTGGAGAGCAGGTTCGACAAGGTGGATACCATGGACGTACTTGTCGATGCTGTTTTGAGGAATGTTTACGGAAAAAACGCGGAAATCAGCCGAAAGTGAAGGTGTACATTCTAAATCCTGGCTTTGCATCTATCTCGATCTCGTGTATGCCGTATGATGGACCAGCAATTACATTGTATAGCCTTGACGCATTTATTGTAACAGTGGCAGTTCCATTTACAAGCCTGTCATCGGCGCCATAGTATGACTGGGGCAGATCTGTGCCGTTGAGAAAAATAGAGATACTTGAGTTGCCTGCTGCGACCAAGTCGACGTTCTTGGCATCGTAGACGAAGATGATCTTCGAATTGTTGACTGCGACTATGCTGTCTGGTGTGCTGTACCACTCGCCAGAGAGGTATGCGGTGTTGACTAGTATTGAATTAGGCAGAATGTAATTGGTAGTTCCATTCAATGTTGCCTTCTGTGTGTTCCCATTTGGAGTCTGGTGCTCAAGGGAGGTGAAGTACCCGAAATACGTTTCAGGGCTCCTGATGCCGCTGAAGTTGGTGGTGCTTGTTACGTTGATTTTGCCGGCGCTCACGTTGTAGCCTGCGTTCTCGAGAAGCTCCTGTATGACCTTCTCTGTCTGGTTGTAGTTTCCTTCCCCGATCTGGGCGTACCTGACATCGCCATTCTTGTCTATCAGGTAATCGGCTGGCCATGCGTTGTTCTGGTATGCAAGCCATGTGGAGTAGTTGTTGTCCATCGCAACGGGATACAGTATCCCGAACTTCTTCACCGCATTTGCAACGTTGGTGTAGTTGTGCTCAAATGCAAACTCAGGCGTATGCACCCCTATTATCACAAGCCCCTCACTGTGGTACTTTGCATACCAGGCATTGAGATAGGGAATAGTGCGTATGCAGTTTATGCAAGAGTATGTCCAGAAATCCACCAGCACCACCTTCCCCTTAAGGCTGCTAATGTTGAGGGGCTGGGAGTTTATCCAGTGGGATATGCCCTGTATGTTTGGTGCAGGGCCTCCGTTAGGCAGGTTGGAGAGCGAGACGTTTCTAACCTCCGGATTTACGTTGAAAAAAAGAGTCGACAGTGCTGCAAGCACTATAAGTACGCCTATTATTCCAAATGCAATTATGTATATGCTAAATTTCATTTTCTCGCCTCTTCAGATGTAGTGCCAGCCATGTATGAGAAATATGCCGGCAGCAAGGGAAGTATGCATGGTGAGAGGAAGGTCAGTACACCCGCCACAAGGGCAAGCAGGAAGTTGAGCTGTGTTGAGACTGACATCATGCCCTGCGGGCCGACAAGGAAGAGTGCTAGTATGCCTATATAGTTCGTTAGCACCAGGATGCCTATCCCGATCAAAAATAACCCGCTGACGATGTTGAAGTACTTGAGGAAGCCCCTGATTTTCTCAAGGAATATGGCGATCTTTGAGGTGAATGCCCCAAATATCAAAAATGGTATTCCAAGCCCAAGGGAATATGCCAAAAGCAGCAGGAAGCCGGTTCCTGGGGATGTCGCGGCAAGGGTGTATATTGAGCCGAGTATCGCACCAACGCATGGAGTCCAGCCGATCGCAAATGCGATCCCGAATACGAGCGCAGAGAGGTAGCTGCTCCTGAGCTTCTTTACCTTCATCTTGTATTCGCTTGTGAAGAAGGGTATGAAATATTTGACAGAGGCGATTAGGAGTATCCCGAATATTATTATCACCGCTCCGCCTATCACCCGAAGTGTGCCTGAGATCTCGAGGGCGATATGCGACAGGATTGTCTGTAGGAGTATGCCAAGAATTGAGAAGACAAGGGCGAAACCTAACACGAAGAATATGGAGTTTACGAAGATTATCTCCTGCCTTTCCATCAGTATCCAAGTAAGAGATGAAACTGAAGGCTATTAAATATATTGACGCCGTTTGTACATGCCAGCCAATGGCGCTGATAATCCCAGGGCTCAGGTAACGCAGGTGTAGTTCTTCGGCAGTTCTACTGAGAAGTGCGAATAGTTGTAGGACTTGGTTATGTTTTTGGTGTTTAGCGCAGAAGCAGGCACTCCGATATTTCCAAATATCAGTATTGGATATCTCTGCACAGTGGCGTTGTAATAGTATGGCCAATGTGCATCTACACCTTGAAACCTCAGATACACCCATGCGTTTGATACTATGCTGCAGTTTGCAAGGCCCATCTGCTCTAATGCCGCAACAGAATTTGATACGGTCTGGTTTGTGGATCCGTAGCCATTGAAGATGTAGTTTGAATGCACGCTAGAATAAAGGTAGAGCAGCATAAAAAGCGAGGCAAGGGACACCACAGAATATGCAATGGTAGTCACAAGTTTTTTGCTGCGCCTGCCAACAAGCTCCAGAAGCCTGCTTATCCCAAATGCGATTGCAATGGCAACCCCTAGGTAAAGAAGGTAGCCGTGGCGCGGTAGATTGTCAAGGTTGCTGTGCAAAGAAACTATCAAAAAGCCTGCGGCTCCAAGCACAAGCAGCGGCGCCACGATTTTCCTCCAGTTACCTGCCTGCGCCATTTTCTGGCGCCAAAGCTTGTTGGAAGTATTGCCCTTGAGATATAGATATACAATCAAAGCTGCCATAACCAAGAATGCTGGGAGCAGACCCATGAGCACGATGATGAGCGACTGGGAAACTACATTAGCAGGAAAGAGCACAGCGTTTCCGGTGCCGAATACTGCGAAAGATGAGGTGTATCCGTAAAATGGATTCGAGAAGGCATACAGATTGAAGAGCAGCCAAGGTGCTGTGGTTATGATGAATGCGACAATCGCTTTGTTTCTCTGCCCTCCCTCCAAGCTGAAAAGCAAGGGAAGGAATATGAGTGAGGGATATTTGGCAAGTCCTGCAAGGGCCATAAGTATCCCAGCCTGCCATTTGCCCCTGGCAAGCATGGCGAATGTGAACATCAACAGAGCCGTAGTCAATATCTCGGACCCATTAAGAAGCGTCAGGAATGCGAGCGAGTATGGCGTCAGAAAAAGGATTAGCAGTATGCCGAAGTCGATCTTGAGCCCCCTTGATAAGTAGAAAGCTGAACAGAGCAGGAGAAGCATCTCGATTAGTATGTAGGCGAGTGCAAAGTGCGAACCGAGCACAAGCAGGAGCGGAACAAGCAGGAGGGGCATGAGGGGCGCCCTGAAGTATTCGTAGTAGAAGGAGTTCTGGTAGTTTATCGACTGCATCAGGCTTCCCGAGTGCAGTGCCACATAGAACGCTGGAGAGACTAGTGACTTGGCGAAAAGGGTGTAGGCAATGAAGTCCCAGTAGATCCCCCCTGCGAAATAGTTCTGGAGCAGCGCGAAGACACCGAAGGCGAAAATGGCAAGGGAAGCCGCGATCCAGTAACTTGCTCTGCGATTCATTCCTTCCCCTTGTTGATTACATGAAAGATTGACCCAAAGCGACGCAGATTTTTTCTTTATATTCCAGAAAACATGGGATATCGGGTCCCTCCAAAACTCACTTCACAAACCTGACATAAATCCTGCGGTACTGAAATAGCACTGAGACACCTAGAATCGCAATTAGCACCAGATATATGTATAGGAGGGGGGAAGCGACGCCGCTTCGAATGCTGGAACCTATACTGATTGTCAAAACCACGCTTAATATCCCTAAGAAGGCGACCACCAATGAATGCACGGTGAATATCAGGCTAAAGGCAATGCTCTGATTGTTTGTGCCTTTTCCTTTTTGCTCTTTTATGCGGTAGAACAATGAGGGAAGATTCATAAGATACGGATATTTCTCAAATAACGTATACCTGTATCTGATTACCAAAAGGAGCAACGCTAAAACGCATGTAAATATTAAAGGCACTACAAATAGCGTGACCTTGCCTATGATTCCGAAATAATGCACTCCTGCAACCCAAGCGAAAAGGACAAGCAGCAATCCAATGGCGATAAGTATCTTGGCTGCGCCCTCAAGCCCGTATCTCTTAAGCATTCTAGTGGCCATACGTGTGCTGAGCAGCCAAACTATTTATGCCTTTACTTGATGAAGGGGATTTGAATGAAAAATCATAGCCCCGAAAGGGATTTGAACCCTCGACTTCTTGTTTACGAAACAAGCACTCTACCAGGCTGAGTTATCGGGGCGTGGCTCACACTTAAGTATAAATAGATACAGCAAGAAGTATAAAAGAACTACCCTGGTGAATGAAAGAATGTACGGCGGAAGCGGAACTCCAAATGATCAGAACCAGCCTGGTCCGCAACCAAATCAGAGTAATCCCCAGCAGCCGCAACCCCAGCCCCAGAATCCCCAACCAGCCCAGAACGCTCAAGCAGCACAGACCCAGCAGCAGTCGCAGAAAAAGCAGCAGTCTGCAATAGGCCAGCTCAAAAGCAAGGAGATGATGGGCATGCTTCCCCTGTTGGTTGTGGGTATTGTAATTTTTGTTATAATTATAGCGGCCGTGGCATTCGTGCTTACAGGCAAGGGAAATGGCAATCACACGACAACAATAAACCAGGTAACTAGCATACCCGCCACTACAACTGCTACGCAGACAACAAAGCTGATAACCGGATGCACCCAGATAACCTCGCCAGGCACATACTATCTTAACAAGAAGCTAAACGTCACCCTTGGCAGCGGGCCGTGCATCAACATAAAGAGCAGCAACGTGGAGCTCATTGGCGATCAGAACAGGCTTGTGGGCAGCGGGCCTTACTCCATAGAGCCGCCATATACGTACGGGATATACATAGCAAACGTCAGCAACGTAAGCGTGAACGGGGTCTCTGTGTCTGCTTTCTCTTATGGGATATACCTAAAAGATGCCAAAGGCGTCAACCTTGCGCTAAACAACGTCAGCTCTGTGGCAATGAGCAGCATCTATCTAAATGGATCAAGCCAGAATGTGGTTGTCAACAACACCATAAGCAGGGCTGCTGGACCGCAAGGAGGCATTGCCGTAGTGGGGGGAGGCTCGAACAAGGTTGACTATAACGTGTTCAACAACAATGCCGAGTACGGCATAACGATAAACTCCACGGGCAACCATTTTGACAACGACGTGTTCAACAACAACCCTGTCGACCTCTACTGCAGCCTGAGCGCTGGGAGAACTGTGGATAATGCGTTCTTGGGATCCTCTTGTATAACAAACCACTACTGCAACTTTGCGCAGTGCTACTCGGTAAACCTTCCAACAAACATACAATCTGTCGTCCTAGGTTCAACTGTCCAAAGCTGCGGGGGGATCTACACTCCTGGGGTTTACACCCTTGACGCAAACCTTGACATGGGCGGCTACCTCAACACCTCAAATCCACTCGCAGCGCAGCAAGCATGCGTAACAATACTCACCTCCAGCGTCACGCTCAACTGCAGGGGCCACACGATAAGCAACGGAGGATATGGGGTTGATGCTTCAAATCAGTTCAACACCACCATAGAGAATTGCATTTTCCTAAATGACACAACCGCGGCTGTAGCCGCAGTTGCCAACTTGAACATAAAGGTGATCAACAACACTGCCCTCGGAGGGAAGTACGGATTCCTTTTCACCAACCAGACCGCAGGAGAGGTCTTAAATACCACGGCAGCACGCAACACCTACGGGTTCTACCTTGATAACATTGGCGCAATCTCGTTCTCTGGATTCAACTCAAGCCTCAATGGCTATGGCATCTACCTAAATAGAACAAACAGCTCCACATTCCAGGCCGGAAAGCTCGCAGGCAATGCGAAGACCGACCTCTACTGCAGTGCAAACACGTACAACAGGACCCAGTTCCAGTTCTCAGGGGTCTCGTGCGGAACTACGGACTGCAATTGGGGAAACAGCTGCAAGACAAAGCAGAAGCCCCCAATATCTATTACCCCGATAAATAGCTGCTATAACTTCACTGCCTCTGGCGTATACTCATTGCAGGGCTATGTTATAGGAGGCGACAAGTGCATGCACATCTACGTGTCAGGCGTGACGCTAAATTGCAATAACAACGTAATAACAGGTTCCCTAACCGGGGTGGCTGTGTATTTGGCAAACGGGGTGAGCAATGTAACTGTCAACGGCTGCAAGATAGGCAGGTACCGGTATGGGATAATCTCAAACCACTCTAGCGACATAACGCTGGTCAACAACAATGTCACAGGACCTGTTGTGGGGGTGGAGCTGCACGATGTCCAGCTTTCCAAGGTCTCATCAAACAGGGTTATAAACTCCAACGGAAACGGGGCCTTCCTCTTCCAGAACGTCACCAACTCCACGATAAGCGACAACAACGCGTTTGACGGGATAGGCGGCTCAAGCGGCTATGTGATGAATGGCTCGACAGATGACATTGTGTCTTTCAACAACGCCAAGGAGAACGCGGGATATGGCTTCTGGCTGAACGCTTCTTCTTACAACACGGTGTTCAACAACTCGGCGTTCAACAACGCCCTAGACTACGGCTGTGGAAGCTCGAACTCTGGCCTGTACTCGGAAAACGGCGGGATAAATCAGGGCAGTACAAAGCAGAACTGCAAGTGGCTCATAGTGCTAAACCCAGTCAAGGCGCCGCAATCGTGCCTTGCGCTCACCGCAAGTCAGGACATTTCACTTGACAGCGACATGATATACGCCTACGGCGGCACCTGCTTTAGCATCTATGGAACCCCAAGGAGCAATGCAAACAACAGCATAATAAACTGCAACTATCACACAGTTGCTGCCACTAAAGGTGGCACATTTGTAAATATAATAAACTCCTCAAACGTGGAGGTGGAGAACTGCTATATAAAGAACTTCACCAACGGAGTGCTCACTAGGGGCAACTATGCGCTGATTCAAAATAACACCTTCGCAACCGTAGCAAACACTGCGATTGGGATATACGGTTCTAGGTATCCAAGAGCTGTGAACAACATAGTGCTCAACTCCTCATTTGGCATGGCACTGAACAGGGACATATACGCGAACTTCAGCTTCAATCACATTATAAGCTCAAACAACTCCATGGAGTTCAACCAGGGCAGTGTGCTCTTGATATCCAACAACACCGCAAGCGGAGGCAGTGAGGGGGCAACCCTGGTCAACAACACTATTGACACCCTTCAGAAAAACGCGTTCAACGGCGTGAAATACGGGATAGCGTGCCTGCTTGGGTCGCAGCTTTCAACCAGCCTGAACAAGGACAACGGGGGAAATGTGTGCAATATCAACCTTAACTGCACATGGATGGGAGGGGCATCACGCTGCAACACCTGATCACATCAGCTTTTTAGACCTTAATTGAGCAATTGATAGCGATAGGATGGAGCAGCTAAAGATAAGCGATGTCACAGGCGTACTCAAGAAGTGCATGGACCCTGAGCTTGGGATAAACATAGTTGATCTGGGCTTAATACACGACATAAAAATAGACAAGCACAACAACATAAAGATCAAGCTTACCATGACCAGCGCCATGTGTCCGGTCACAAGCGTTATACTGGCCGATGCAGAGCTTCGGCTTGAGGAGCTTGCAGATCATGGGGAGGTGGATCTTGAACTGGAGTGGGAGCCGATGTGGAACCCCGACATGATAACCCCTGCGATAAAGTTCACGATGATGGGGATGTAGCTGCTTTTGCGGCATTGAAATCAGGCACGCCTGCTTTGCATGAAGGGCTTTGACCTGAAGAGCTGTTCTCGCTTTCCATTGCCATTTATCCTTCCGGAAACCTTGATCAGGTTCTCACCCTTAAGGCTATGTATGAGCCTGCGCACGCTGGGCTGGGAGATTCCCATGATATCTGAGAGTTCTAAGGCGCTTCTGGGACGATCCCTTGCAAGCTCCAGCACCATAATCGAATTTACAAAGAACGGATTATAAGGTTCTAACAGATCGAACTGACGCAGGACTGACCTGAGCTCTCTTGTTATGGAAACTGGCATGCTTAGCCCCTTGCTTGCATGCGCGTTGTTCTTCGGGCTTATAAGGGTCTGGTAGTTCTCTTCCCTGAGCGCGCGGCGAAGCCTGGATAGTTTATTTGCTATCACCTGTTTAGGATAGCCGGGGTATTTCTCAATGAGCATGGCCCTTAACTGGACGTTGCTCTTGGAGAGGAGTTCTAACCTCCCTTCTTGCAGACGCTCAGGAATTACAAACTTCTTATCGTATGCTATAACACTGCCCACCATCAAATCAACCTATCCTGGCGCCAGCGCCCTGTCGCGCAGCTCTTTGTGAATCAGATCAAGTGCATATGGCATAGTCTGCTTTAGGTTGGATTTGCTAAACCTCATTGCAAAGGATCTTATCCCAGTGGTATTGTAGCTGGGGAGCAGGCAAGAAACAACCATCTGCCCGAGTCTAATCTGCTGATCTACGCTTTGGGGCATCATCACCAGCGGGCTGTTGTCCCACCACATCTTGTCTAGATCCAATAGGTCCTGAAGCTTCACTTTTTTGGTGTTGTTGCCAAAGACTCTATCAAGCATCACCACCTTGCCCTCAGACTCGATTTTCCTGATGTAGATGTACGCAGTCTCAGGCGTGTATCCTAGGTTGCTTGCAATATTGAAAGCGGTTGTGGGACCTAGCTGCTCAACGGCAGTGAGCACCCGTGACAATGATTCCTGAAGTGGATACCTTTTTGTTATTAACTCCTCGGGAACCCTGGCATCCATCTTTGCATCATTTAGACGGTCATTGTATATGCACCGTATTGCATAGGTGTGGCCCTTTGATCTGAGCTCGCAATAAGTTGCAGTGGGATTTCTCTGGAGCTCGCGCAGCAGCTTGTTTTTGAGCCTTGCCTTCTTCCTCTCGCTAAATGGCTGCAGCCTCGTGTTTGACTTCTCGACTAGATCCATCGATAGCAGGGCTTCCCTGCAGTATCTGACTACTGAGGTAGTGAGCTCGGCGGCCTTTGACATCTGTTTTTTAGTCTTGTTAGGATTTGACAAAATGGGAAAGTACTTTGGATCCAGTGCAGCTTTGAGGTAGCTTGCCTGGTTTCTGAGGCGCTTGCGTGTCAGTGGCTCTTTGTGCGTGGCATCTCTGTACTTTTCTATGGCCAGCATGCGCTCCTGGCCGTCCATCTGCAGCAAATTTGAAGGCTTATACTTGGTAATTAGGCTCATCCTTATCAATGGGCATTGTTTGCAGGGATTTAAATTAGTTAGCACGGTTTTGTATAAAACCCTAGAGGAAGTTAATCGTATGCCCGAGTACCTTGCTGTTTGTGCTATCGAAGTGGAACTGGGCGTTAAACCTTTTGCCCTCAAGCATCGGCTCTATCCAGTAGTTGTCATCGTCCCACATCCCTGAGTAGGGTATCTCGCTTTTCTTGAACCAGCGCAGCTCTCCTTCCTGTGTGGAGATTGGGGTGCCAGAGAAATCGCGCGTGGAGAAGACGTGCACTATTATCCCAAGCTCGTCGCTGCCATTCATGTAGAAGTTCATTGTGCCATGATGGAAGAGGTTTTTTATCTTAAGGCCGCTTTCCTCGTAGACCTCGCGGATTGCCCCCTTTTCGGGAGTCTCTCCCGTCTCCAGCTTTCCCCCGACACCATTCCACTTCCCCATACTTATCCCACGGCTCGCCTTTATGAGCAGCAGCTCATCCCCCCTAAGTATGTGACACACTGTTGATTCGACTACCATCTAGCTGGACCTTTCAGAACATCGCATCTTCGTCCGCGCGCTTGTACTTTAGTATCTCGCCATCCTTGAACCAGACCTTTATCTCGCGCTGCGCGCTTGCAGGGCTGTCAGAGGCATGGACTATGTTCTTGACTGCGCGCTTTTGGAGGTCTGCAAAGTCATATGAGTCGCTTGCATACTCACCACGAATTGAGCTGGAATCTGCCTTGAACGGCGCAGTCGCGCCTATGAACTTTGTAACTATCGAGACCGCTTCGTTACCCTCCACGACCATCGCCACAGTGGGGTGGCTGGCAAGGTACTCAAGAAGCATGTTCCTCACCCTCATGCCTATTTGCAGGGCGGTCTCCTTTGGCTTTATCCCCTTTGCCTCGTAGGACTTAAGAGACTTGTTGCCTACGCTCTCCATCCACGCCTTGTCCTCTGCATAATGGGCGCCGGCTAGCTCCTTTGTGGGGCTGAGCATCTTTAAGGCTACAACCTTGAGGCCTGCCCGCTCGAACTTTTCTATAACCTTGCCTATGAGCGCGCGCTCAACTCCGTCAGGTTTTATCAAAACTAGGGTCCTTTCCATATCAATACCAAGAATTTTTATATTTTAGATTGGTATGATAATTTAGGATATTTATAGCTTCTTGTCCTGGTGAGCTAAAATGATAAGACAGCCGATTATAAGCGTACTTGGCCACGTGGATCATGGGAAGACCACGTTACTTGACAGGATACGAAGCACTACTGTTGCCAAGAAGGAGGCTGGAGGGATAACGCAGCATGTCGGGGCGAGCGAGGTGCCTCTTGAGGTCATAGAGAAAGTATGCGGAGATCTGCTCAAGAGTTTCGGCGCAAAGATGGTTATACCTGGCCTTCTGTTCGTAGACACCCCAGGGCACGAGGCATTCACGAACTTGAGGAAGAGGGGTGGCAGCGTGGCAGACCTTGCAATACTGGTGGTGGATATAAGCAAGAGCTTTGAGCCGCAGACCTACGAGGCAATAGAGATACTTAGAGAATACAAAACGCCATTCATCGTGGCTGCAAACAAGATAGACCTAGTTACCGGATGGATCCCAAAAGACACCTCTTCGTTCACTGAATCGATCTCAAAGCAGAATCCAAATGTGGTAAACGAGGTGGAGGCAAGGATATACGGGCTGATAGGCAAGTTCAGCGAACTGGGATTCAACAGCGAGAGATTCGATCGGGTGCGAGACTTCCAGAGGGAGTTTGCAATAATCCCGGTTAGCGCGAAGACCGGAGAGGGGATCGCAGAGCTGCTTGTATACACCACTGGACTTGCGCAGAGATTCCTCGGCCCGAGGCTAGAAATAGACGTTAGTGAACCAGGGAAGGGAAGCATACTTGAGAAGAAGGAGGAGAGGGGGCTGGGGACAACTATAGATGTGATACTCTACAACGGCACGCTTAGGGTTAATGACACCATAGCATTTGCAACCACTTCGGGGATAGGCACAGCCAAGATAAAGGCGCTGCTCAAGCCCAAATCGATGCAGGATCTTCGCGATTCCTCCTCGAAATTCGATTATCTGGACAAGGTGGTTGCCGCTTCGGGGGTGAAGATCGGCGGCAGCGGGCTTGAGGAAGCACTTGCTGGATCGCTTGTAATCTCCACGCTCTCAAGCACTTATAACGACGAGATAAAAGGCGAGATACAGGAGGCGTTTGCAACTGAGCAGACAGGAGTGATACTCAAGGTGGACACGATAGGCAGCCTTGAGGCGATGTCAAAGCTGCTTGCCAATATGAACATACACATCAGCAAGAAAGGCCTAGGGGACGTGACCAAGCGTGACATACTCGACGCCTTTGCGATGAAGGCATCCGACCAGTTCAGCTCGATTGTACTCTCCTTCAACGTCAACATAGCCTATGAAGCAGAATCCGAGAGCCTTGCTACAGGTGTCAAGGTGATAAACCAGAACGTGATATACAAGATACTAGACGACTACAAAGAATGGCTAGAACAGGCGAGGAAGGCGGAGAAGGAGCAGGCGGAAAAGGCGATAACCTTTCCCGGGATGGTCAAAGTGCTGCCAAACAGCTTCTTCAGGGTGTCACATCCCGCGGTATTCGGTGTGGATATAGTCGCAGGCAGGATAAAGCCCTCATATATGCTTATCGACGAGAGTGGAAGAAGGGTGGGAAGGGTAGGCGAAATACAGGAGAACGGAGTCTCGCTGCCGGAGGGAAAGATGGGCGAGAGCCTTGCAATATCCGTTGGGGATGCAGTGTGCGGGAGGAACGTTAGGGAGGGGATGAAACTATACACACTTGTCGACGACCAGAGCATGACACTTCTCAAGACGAAGTTCAAGCACCTGCTCAATGAGAAGGAGCTCGAGCTACTTGACAAGATAGACGAAGTAAAGGCTTCGATAAAAGGCTAAATAAAACTGTGTTCAGTTAGTATAGTTTTTGATGGAGAAGAACATAACCACAGAGCACGGCGAGATAAAGTACTCTGTTGTTCGGGGAAGGAGGAAGAGCATATCCCTCAGGTTCCATGACAGTTCCACGCTCCTGATCTCAATTCCTAGGTATTCTCTGGTAAATATCGAGAGACTCATCAGAAAGCACATGGATTGGATAACGGAGCATTCTTCTGAGATGGCAAGCAGCATGCACTTCATAAAGGACGGGAAAGTGCTGCAGGGGGGTTCCTATCTACAGGTAAAGCTGGTGGAGAGGAAATGCAGGCCTATGGTCACTGTTGTTGACGGCATTATGATTGTGGAGGCGCCAGACAAAATCAGCTGCTTCAATGCGATAAACAAGTTCGCACAAAAGAAAACGGAGGAGAGGGCATCGCAGATTGCGCAGCTCAAGATGGAACAGGCTGGCAGAAGCGCTTCTATTAGATTTAGGAGGATGCGTAAATGGGGGTACTGCACAACCGACAAAAGGATAACTTTCAATTCCCAGCTTTCTATGCTACCGGCAGAGATTATGGAATATGTGGTGAGCCATGAGGTTGCGCACCTATCGCACATGAACCACTCCAGAAAATTTTGGGAAGCTGTTTCGACGATGTGCCCAGACCATAAGCTGAGGAAAAAAGCGCTTAGGGCATATTCCACTTCGGATGCAGGCGCAGACTTCCAGAAACTTGGCCCTGCTTTTATTCCAGAAGCCCAGAATGCCTAAGCTCACTGCTCGTACTTCGCCCCCTTTGGCGCGTTGGCCCTTCCCTGGTCGAATATCTCAGCTGCGAATTTGTACCTGGATATGCTGTGCATGTACAGCCTTCCATGGCCGGTAAAGTTTGCCAACAGGAGACCGACTCCGCCAAACATCGCTGTGCGCACGTTATCTACGAACCTTACCTTGAACTGCAGCGTGGAGGAATAGCCTGCTATGTGGCCTGGATCAACCTCGAATTCCTCCCCTTGAACTATCTCGCGCTCGACTATGTCGCCTACTATATGTATGAATATCATTCCAGGGCCGCTCAGCCTCTGCAGAACTATGCCTTCTCCGCCGAAGAATGTTGCACCGAAACTCAGGGTCTGCATAGAGTAAGTCACCGAATCCTCGGCGGCAAGGAATGCGTACGATTCTGCGACGAATGATTCTCCTTCCGCTAGCTGTATCATCTTGACTTTGCCTGGCATAACCCCGGAAAGCGAAACGTCTCCGCTACCTTCCTTGGACTTGAACTCAGTGAGCATGCCTGTAGCACCGGTCATCTTTCTTTCTATCGCCTTCACCATCCCGCCCACCATCCTTGGGGTCATAACGACATTGCTGCTCTTGCTGAGCAGTTTCCCTGAATCAGTGTAGATGCGTTCCCCTTCTTTAAGGCTGACCCGCAGGGATTGCATCGAGCTTCCTATTATTTCATAGTCCATTGTTTTCCTCATTTGAGAAGAGAGTTTAGCTCTTCGCCGTCGACATTCAGTCTGTATTTCGACATTACCTGTTTGATGAGCATGCCCTTGTCCTTTTCCTTGAACCCTTCAAGCAGCTTCTTTAGCCCCTTTCCAGTTATCTTGGTTAGTTTCTTATCCGCCACGATCCTCTCCACCTGATCAACGTTCCTTGGAATCTGTTTTATTATCTCCTCTACCGCGTTCTTTGTTATGTCTCCGTTCGCATACCCGGTGAAGACATAGACGAGCACATCGTCGGTTAGAGCGTCAATTTCGAGCCCGCTCCTTCGCATTTCCTTCATCTTCTCGAGTAGGAATGCGGCTACGAACTTCGGATCAACGCTCGATTTTTCCACTATAAGGTTGTAGGTAGGCAGCAGTGGGGATTTGAGCATCTGCTCTGCAAGCTGGTCGTTGTTTATTTGCTTCCTTAGCCTCTTTATGGTCGCCTCAATGTTCGGAGCGCTCACCTTCATCTTCTCATACTTGCCGGCGTCCAATTCCATCGGCTTTGAATCAGTTTCCGGGTACATCCTCGACCCTCCGGCTATCGGCCTGAGGAATCTTGTGGTTAGGTTCTTTGAGTCAGCCATTCTGGTCTCTGATGGAACTTCCTTTAGCGCAATCTTGGCGCGGATGATTGCACGCTCTATCGCGCTCTTCGAGGCATCTTTTTGACCGCTGACTAGCATGAATGCATCTCTGCCCTTAATATCGAGCCTCTGCTTGAGCACGTCTATCTCTTCTTGCGAGATTGAGTACTTTTCCATCTCCTCATCGCTGTGTATTATCCCCTTTATGCCTGAAACTTTGGCGTAGTCGCTTATCTCACTCCCCAGCCTGCGGTTTGGGTTTATCTCGTGTCCGATTATGCCCTCGAACCCTTCCAGCCTTACGCCGTACACCACGCCCCCATTCTTTGTATTTTCCTTTATTATCTTGGAGCTTGTGCCTCCGAAGACAGATGTTACGTCGATTGGCTGGTATACCTGCGCATGCCTGTTGAGCAGTTCCTTGCGCAGCTTCAAAAGGTTCAGCTGCCTCTCAACCTCGTTCTCTATTATCGCATCCACTATGTCCAGCTCCTGAAACCCCTTTATCTCCACCCTCGCACCATCCTTTATTGAGAGGTTGACGTCCTGCCTTATTGTGCCGATCCCGCGCTGTACCTTTCCAGTAAGCCTTAGAAGCATTCCAATCTTGTACGCTACCTCCTTTACCTCCTGCGGCGTGGAAAGAACAGGATCGGTGTCTATCTCCACAAGCGGTATGCCCAACCTGTCGGTGTTGTAGACCACAACGTTCTCGTCCTGCGAGACTATACCACTAGATTCCTCCTCCAAAAATATTGTTGGTATTGGGATGTTCTTTCGGTTAAGCTCCATGTAGCCATTGTATCCAACCTGCATGGTCCTCTGGAAGCCGCTTGGGTCGCTGCCGTCGACTACCCCTTTCCTCATGACCTCTATCTCGTCTGGTATCTTTGAATCGAATATCGCGACTATCTGCAGTGCCACATCAAGCGCCTCCTTGTTTAGATCGTGCGGAGGCTCCTCGTCGATGTCGACAAGACAGGTAGCGTCCCTGAAACTATTGTAAATGAAGTTGCGCCGTTTCCCGGACTCGAAGCGGGTTGAGGCATCCACAGCCCCTGTCTCACCCGCAACCGCCCTCTGAACCCTCTCGACTCTCCCTATCTGATCCTCCTCGGTGAGGTTCGGATTGCATGCACAAAATAGCTTGTGCGATGTAGCGAGTCTTTGGTGTATCTCAAGGCCCGACTTGAATCCAAGCTTGGAATAATAGGAAGAATCGTGCATTGTACAAACCTGTAGACTTGGTTAATAAAGAGATGCGATAAGAATATATAAAAAATACTAGCTGATCCCATGAAGTGCATCGTAAAGAACCGCAAGGAGCTCTGTGCAGGAAGTGACTATGGGACAGGGCTGATTCTGGACTGCTTCGAGCATATGCTGGTAAAAGTGATGCCAGAGAGCATGATGCGTAGCAACCTGAGATTGAATGGCGGCATTCTTACCATAAGGAGCAAAAACATACGCCTTGACCTTGACAGCTACGAGAGAATTTGCGTTTACGGCACTGGCAAGGCTGGGGCGCAGATGAGCATGATGCTCGAGGGGGTAATTGGGGCCAAAAGGATAAGCGAGGGATATGTCACTGTTCCAAAGGGCTCTATTGGCGCAGTGAAAGTGGAGCGGATAAAGCTAATTGAGGCAGGGCATCCGGTTCCGGATAAGAACAGCGTGAAAGGCGGGGTTATAATCCAGCAGATGCTCAAGAAGCTGGGCCCACGGGACCTTGCTATAGGCCTAATATCTGGTGGCGGCTCGGCGCAACTGGAAGTTCCGGCGCCCGGGATCTCGCTTGAGCAGATAATAAAGACCACACAGATGCTTCTTGCGGTCGGGGCTAACATAAATGAAATCAACTGCGTTAGAAAGCACCTCTCGCAGATAAAGGGGGGAGGGCTTGTCCCTGAGGAGAACAATACAACCATGATAACACTTGCGATATCAGATGTCGTGGGAAGCGATCTGGGTAGCCTTGCTTCTGGTCCCACCTACCCTGACTGGACTACTTATGCAGGAGCTTACGGAGTGCTCAAAGGGTATAATATACTCTACACCGTTCCAGAAGCGGTTTTCACAAGGCTGAAAAAGGGCATGAACGGAAATCCCTATTTTGAGGAAACGCCAAAGCCAGGAGACTACAGATTCGAAAAGGTCAAGAATGTGCTAATTGGGGACAACAGACTGGGGTGCGAATCTGGAATCAAATATCTTAGGAAGAATTATCCGAGGATGAATATTCACTATCTTGGTTCTGACGTAACTGGTGATGCCAGGACGGTGGGAAGGGAACTTGCGGCAAGGTTCCTTGACATCAGTGAGGGACGGCCGAATGCGCACCTGCGAGGGATAACTGCGCCGTGCATGCTGATATGGGGAGGAGAGACCACAGTCAATATAAAGGGGAATGGATACGGAGGAAGGAATCAGGAGGAGGCAGGAGGCACTATGGAAGTCCTCAAGGGTAACAAGTACATAACTGTCGGGTACCTAAGCACCGATGGAAGGGATGGAAGAAGCGAGGCTACAGGAGCCATAGCTAGCAAGAGTGTCTATCTAAAAGCGCTTAGGAAGGGTCTTGATATAGACAAAGCTCTCTCCAACAATGATTCCAACACGTTCTTTAAGAATGCGGGGGGAGCGGTGGTCACAGGGCTCACTGGGACCAATACTAACGACTGGGGATTTGCTTATATCCTCAGGGTTTCCTGATTTCTCCTGCGTCACAAAACCATCCAATTTCAGATTGTGTCAAAGCTGATATTTGGAGTCGGCCTACGACTTTTTGAGCCGCTTTGCAAGTGCTTGGAACGCCTTTGTCCTGTGGGAGAGCCTGTCCTTTTGCGCAGGGCTCATTTGCGCAAGGGTAAGATTGCTTCCAGATGGCAGGAATATCACATCAAAGCCGAATCCAAATTTTCCAACCGGCTTGTTTGCTATGCATCCATCAGCCCTACCCGAGAAAAGCCTTGCCTTCTTGCCATCATAGAGGCAGAGCACTGTCTCTGCATGCGCACCCCTGTTTTTTCTGCCCACCAGTCTGCAAATCTCATGGTAGCCCAGATAAATCTCGGCCCATTTTACCAGTGCCCCCGGAAACCCGTTGAGGCAGTTAATGTATAGGCCAGTGTCCTCAATCAGCACAGGTTGATGGAGCCTGGAATAAGCGGCCTTCGCCTTATCGAGCGCGACCTCTTTGCAGCTCATAGACTGCACCTCTTGGAGGTCAAGATCCGAGTGACGCAGCTTCCTTTTGAGTATGCGCTGGGCTTCTTTGAGCTTGTTTGGGTTTGAGGTAACGAAAATAAATTCCATCGTATCACTGATTTTCCCAGAAGGGAAGGATGCTGTTGTAGAGCTTCAATTCCTCATTTGGTATGTCGCGCTGTGCGTATTTTT
This sequence comes from Microcaldota archaeon, assembly GCA_028867435.1. GTDB lineage: Archaea > Micrarchaeota > Micrarchaeia > Micrarchaeales > CABMGC01 > JAGWGI01. The sequence continues at coordinate 40,058 of JAGWGI010000002.1, forward strand.
GGAGCTCCTCCTTTCCAACCCATACGTAATCGTCGTGCTCGCTCAGCACTATTTCGCCTTTCTCCGTGACAACTGCGAAGTTGAGCTGCCTGACCGGCTTGCGGCTCATGCCCTTATAGTCAAAACTGCCCAGGTATCTGCTTATCTTAATCACCCTGAGCCCTGTCTCCTCTTTGATCTCGCGCACGAGTGCCTCCCTGACGCCCTCGCCCTTCTCTATCTTGCCCCCTGGTATTTCGTATAGGCCCCCGAATGTGTCATTGGGGAGGCGCCGCACAAGAAGTATCTTCTCACCCTCTGAAATCACGCCGGAAACGCATACAACCAAGATTCCGTCCTCGGCCGCTTTCTTTAGAAGCGTGTCGTAGTCGACTGAGGATTCGCTTTCCATTTGACCAAGCCTTTCAAGGACATAGCCGTAATCCTTCAGATAAACGCCAAGGTTCACACCCTTTAGCCTCACGTTCTCCTTTATGTTCCTAAGCTCGGCATTGTAGACGTAGTTGTTTACCACCACTATGTCGGCATTGCGCTTGGTAGGCTCTACGTGCTCCTTGTACATTGGCTCCACTATAGTGGTAGCATAACTGAGTATCTCCTCGTTGCTCCACGAAGTCCTGTATACGTCCCTTGAAACGCGCCTTAGGAACCTTGTGGGATAGTCAGCTTCCATGAATATCTTGAGGTGGGATTGCCGGGCTAGGTTGTCAAAAAGCGCGAAAAGCCCTTCGAGCACCACGATCTTCTTAGGCTCGAACTTTTCTGTCCCTATGGGCTTTTGCTCCTTGAAGCTAAATATCGGCTTGTCGAAAGGTGCACCACTCTTCAGCAGCTCTAGGTGCTCCTCAAGCAGCTCCAGCCGCACTGACCTTGGATGGTCGAAGTTTATTTCTATCCCACTTGCGGCGTCAGCTTCGATGTCGCTGCGCGCCCTGATGTAGTCATCGGCGCTTAGCGTTGCGACCTCTCCAAATCTCTTTTTTATCGCAGCGGACATTATCTCCGTCTTTCCTGAGCCCGAACCCCCTGCGATGCTGATGATTGAGGTATCGTTCTTGAGCGTGAGTGCCTCGACCCTGCTAAGCACCGCGTCTATGCCTTCCTGCAGGACGTATGCCCCCCTCTCCTCTACCATAATGGACTATTCGCAATAGAGGATTATAAATCGTTACCTGCTTTTTTTCATGCACGCCTGCGCACCATTCTGCCGATCCTAAGCAGCTGCGTCGCATCGAGTATGTCATCTACAACTTGTCTCTTGCTTGGCGTCTCCCGGTACGAGGTATGAAGCAACTCAGTTGCATCGCGTATGTCAGCTACAATCACATCCCTTCTTTTGCTTGCGTTATGGTTTCTTCCAGTCAGTTTCTTAAGCTCAGTAGCACTAAGTACCTGATTTACACTACCGTCAAAAAGAGCTAGGTTTCTTTTACGATTTCCAAGGCATTCTTCCTCAAGTTCTCACCGCATTATCAGGGGAGTTAAGCAGGCACTTTGTATTTGAAGCTTCTCTACAACTCTATTTGCTCATTTCGAAGCTGAGCGTTTTGCGCCTCCGTATTTCAAGATGTAATTTCTGTAGAGTACTACCGCCTCCCCAAAGAGCAGCCCTGCACTAAATCCGAGGAGCAAATCTGCGCAGAAGAGGATCAGACTGAAGGCCGCAGCAGGGGCGAGGGCACTGGCAATGCTCTCGCTCTTTGGAAGAGGGCCTGAGAGCATGCCCTCAAGGGAGGGGTTGGAGTAAAAGTCAATCCCGACCCTGATAAGGAAGGATATTATCCATATGGTGAGTATCTCGTTTGATCTCTTATACATCACATTACCATCCTTTTCGAAGATATTCGATCGCTTGCCGAGCTTTAGCCCGAGCAGAATGCCGACTACTACAGAGGTGGTTATCGCCGCAAGTTCCCAAAGCGAGAGGCCTATTATGACAAGCGCGGCTGTGAGGGCAAGGTATAACACTGGCCTAAAGAAGATGCTCCTTCTGGAGTACCTTATGCCCTTCCTACCAGCGACTATCCTTCTGCCTAGGACTAGCACCAAGAGCGCAACAATGAATACAGGAGCGTATCCGAGTCCCATGAACAACCAGTTAGTCGAATGTACATTGCAAGATAGGTATTAAATCGGTGCTGGGCGGCTAATTTTTGGGTTTGGTTAGAGGTAGTTCACCACAAAGGCCACGACGAAGCCCAGCAGTATCCCTGCGTAGGTGAGCCAGATTGCCCTGCTCTTGCCCGCTCCTTCTGCATCGCTACGGCGCAGGTTTACGTGTAAGAGCACAAGCACTACGTATAGTATCGCTGCGCTGGCTAGCGCATCGAAAAAGATTATGAAGATGTTCGAGAAGAAGACCAGACCCACCAGCGTGCCCAGTATTGTTGGAACCCCGCCTAACAGGAAAGCTCCTGTCACGAACCTCTTGTCAAGCTTCTGCTTTAGGCCCATGAGAGGAGCTGCTATCGGGAAGCCTTCAGTTATGTTCTGCAGGGTGAAGCCGATTAGCGAGACCAGATAAATCGGTATTATCCCTGCTGCCCCCGCGCTGCCGAACACCAGCCCCTCCGTCAGGTTCTGGAAGCCTATACCTATGGCGGCAAGTATCGAGGTTCTCTTTGGATCCTTATTTAGCTCGCGATTCTCTTTTGGCGCAATGAAGAAAAGGAAGGAGAGAGTGAAACCGATGATGAACACCAACTCCATCGCGTTGAACCCGATAGCGTTTCCGAATATCGCCGCTACATTCCCGAAGATGTCCATCAACAGGAAGATTAGTATACCGATTGCCACGGCATTGAAAAAAATCATGTGCCTTGTGCTTGTGTGCCTATGGAAGACTATGGGCATCGAAAGAAAAATCGACAGGCCCATTACAAATGAAAGCGCAATGGTCAGGTATGCTTCTATCATCGTCTCAGCTTATTGGATTATAACTGGGTTATATGCGCGCATTAATTTAAACCTTCTTACGAGGGGAGAAATGGTTTTGGCACGCCATCTTCCGTCCAGGGCGGCTTAAGGTGCTTGAGATAAAGTCCAGGGGTGTAATCATCATGCCTGCTGGCGCCTAGCTTAACAGTTTTGGGAATGAAGATGTACCTAGCCGGTTGCAGGAGAGTTTCTTTGGAGATTATTTACTTGGTGAGGGTAAGGTATCTCACATCGTCAAATATAATGGAAAGCGAAAGGAGGAGCAGTCCTGTGTCCCGTATCACCAGATCCATGTAGCCGGTGAGGACCATGAGCGAAATTATGATTGCAAGAAGCATTATAGAGGAGAGTATCGCGGCTATGCGCAGGTAGAATCCCGTAAGGATTGCTAGCCCTACTGCGATCATCGCCACGCCATGAACAACGATTATCATCGTGGTGTTGCTCCAGAAGAGCGGCGGCAGGAATCCAACCCAGGCGGCAGGGTTGGTTATCTCCCATGCACCAAATACGACAAGCACAATCCCTATCCCGATCCTGGTAAGGAGATGCCTTATCTTCCGTGCCTCCATATCTGATTCCCCATCTAAGCCGGCCTACAGCTTCTTCCTGAGCATAAACCACAGACCAACTATTATCAGGACCATAACAATGACTATACCAGCATAGAGCAGCAGGCTGCTGACCACGCCGCTGTTATTTCCCGTCGGCGTTTGGGCAGTAGTTCCGTGGGAAACCGAAGTGGAGGTGTTTGGCCTTGATGAGCCTATGGTGCCCCCATTATTTGATGAGCTTATCGTGCCCACCGTTGTAGTTGAGTTTGGAGGAGTTGTTGAAATCGAGGGCTTGCCCTGAAATATTGGGGCCATTATCGGACCTGATACTCCCATCAAATACCATATGTGTCCCACATTCTGGCCGGATATGTCGCCTGCCTTGGTGTCTCCAGCATAGTAGTATAGAGGGTAGCCAAGATAGGTGAGCTGCTTGCTTCCATCAGTTCTGGTTATGGTGGAGAAGTTTAAGGATTTCAGGGACGGTGGAAGGACAAGACTTGAGGTATAGAATATCGGCCAGACCCTAGCGCAGCCGCCATAGCAGGTGCTGTTTCCACTGTACTGCTTATCGGGGGTGTACATGTATATCGACCAGCCTGTTGCATTTATTAGATAATTCCCATATGTGGTGTTTGTCCCAAGACCCACAGTATAGCCTGAGGAAGTTGCGTTTGCCGCAAAAGCAAGATTTGCAGAACCAAGCAGCACCAGAAGCATTCCGAAAAGTTCCAGCCTTACCATATTATCACGATAAATGGGCATCAGACATTTTTATGCCTTTGCACTATGGCCCGTAGCTCGCACAAAAACTGCGGCAGTGCATTTTCAGGGGGCGATTTCACATGAACCAGTCTGTTTCAGTCCTCTGAGTTATCTCGCCCGTAATGTCTGTCTTGAGCAGCGCCTTGACCTCTTCCTTTTTGCTGTTTGCCAGCAGCCAGCCAAGCTTCACGTATGCAGTCTCCGGTAGCATGTCCTCGCAATGCACAGCACCTGCCTCATTTAGGATTCTGAGGTTTCGATAGACGTTCTCGCTTACCCTGCCGTATAGGGTCTGCGATGTTACCCCTACCACAATCCCAGAATCATTTGCACGCTTTACATGCGAGATCCAGGAGAGCGCAAGATCGCTTGGGGAGGTTGGCACGTGGCCGAGCCCGGTTCCCTCTATTATTATTCCCTTGCACCCCTTGCCAGTATAGTAGTCTATAACTGCAGGGTCGGAGTTCGGATATGCCTTGATCAGGGCAATCCTGTTTTCGAACTTTGTGTTTGCAACCACCTTCCTCTTGTTCTCCTTGGAGATTTCCCTATGTGAGGAAAGATACTCGGTGCCACCTGATGGTGTGATGCGTGCGATGGGCAGGTTGTTCACAGGCCTGAACGCATCTCGCCTGGAGGTGTGCATCTTGCGCGCCTTTGTGCCGCGTATGAAGTCGCAGTATGTGTCTGAAGAGGTTGAGTGCATGCATATGCCAACCTCGGCTATGTTGCTCTTTGCCGCGGCGTGGAATGAGCAGATCAGATTGGTGAAGGCATCGCTGCTGCCCCTGTCGCTGCTGCGCTGCGCGCCGGTTAGCACAACGGGCGCATTGAGCCCTGATAGCATGAAGCTGAGCGACGATGCGGTAAAGTGCATCGTATCTGTGCCGTGGGTAATCACTATTCCCCTAGAGCCGGAATTGAGCTCTTCAGCAGCGTGCTTTGCTATCATCTGCCACTCCTTGTAGGTCATGTCCTCACTAAGTATGCTGAACGGGTTTGAGATCTTGAACTCCGCAATCTCTGCAAGCTCGGGAACGTCTGTAATGAGCTCTTCTGGCCGAGTGAGGGAGTATACTCCCCCTGTTACGTAGTCGACCTTGCTGCCGATGGTACCTCCGGTGTAGATCATCGAGATCTTCGGCAGTACACGGCCAAAGATCGGTGCGTGGCGCTGGGAGGCATGGGCCTTATTGGGAATGCTTAGCTTCTCGATCTTGGCGCCCTTGCCGATACGCAGGCCTATGTTGTATCCATTTGACTGCTTAAGCACAAGAATTGCGGCATCCCCGATATCGGGGCGGGGCATTATGGTGCCAGTGAAGTTGCCATCTCCGAGGGCGAGCGAGATGGAATCGCCAATGGCGATGTTTTTGGATTTGAAAATTGCCTCTATCTCTTTGCTGTACATAAACCAGAATGGGAGAAAGAGGTTTAAAATGGTTTTGCAATCAGGCCCCCACCAGAGAAGTTTTCGACCCTAACAGTTAGCAGGCTGCCGATTTTTTCATTACTGGAGGTTATCGCAACCTCATTATAAAATTCGTCGCGTCCGTTCATGGATTTTGATTTGTTCTCGGTTAGAAGGATGCTAAGTTCCTTGCCAATTAATTTTTCACGATATTCTTCCTGCACTTTCCTGTAGGCTCGAGATGCCCCAACCGCCCTCTCCTTGAGAACTCTGTTTGGAAGCTGTTTTAGCCTAGCAGCTGGTGCATGCTCCCTGATTGCAAACTTGGAGACATTGGTTATCTCAGGTTTTGTAGTGCGGATGAAGTTCATGGTCTCTTGGAAATCCTCCTCCGTCTCTCCAGGGAAACCGACAATTATGTCGGTAGCAATGGTTATCCCAGGTATTTCCTCCCTTGCCCTTCTGACATATTCGTTGAATGATTCAATCGTGTAGTTCCTCTTCATCGCTCTTAGGATTTTATTGGAACCTGACTGCAGGGGAAGATGGAGGAATTTGTAGACTTTCTCAGACTTGCATGCATCTATTAGCCTTGCAAAATATTTTGGCAGATGCTCAGGGTTGAGCATGCCTACCCTTATTTTGTAGAACCCATCGAACTTGCTTGCTTCTTCGAGGAGCTCTGCGATGTTTGTTCCCCTATCGAGCCCGTAAGCGCCAGTATCCTGGGATGTGAGCTCGATCTCCCTTGCCCCGTTTCTCAGCGCAATCTGCACCTGCTTTAGTATCAGCTCCTGCGAGAAGCTGTTGAGAGGGCCGCGTGCGTATTTTGTCTCGCAGAAGCCACAGTTGCTAAGGCACCCCTCACTAATAGGAATCTTTGCTATCACGCTTTTGTTATCAAGTGGGTATGCGAGCTTGTCCTTTCTCTCGTAATGATTGTAAACCGCCCTTTTCCCAGCCTCTATTTCTGCTATTGCGCTTGCTATATTATGGGTGTTGCTGGTCGTTACTATGCTGGCATCCTTGGTTACTGATTCTATGCGGTCTTGGTTGGCGCTTGCCATGCATCCCGCAACGATTAGCCTGCTCCCCAAGCCTTTGAGCCTGCCCACCCTGTGGAGTATCTTGGTCTCTGTTGAGGACTTGACTGTGCAGGTATTCATTACGACATAATCGTACTTTCCATGGCCCTCATACTTCCCATACTCAACCTGATAGCCCTGCGCTTTTAGCATTGCCCCCATTGTACTTGAATCAGCCTGGTTGAGGGTGCAGCCGTAGGTCTCTATAAGTACTTTCTTCGCCATGGAATCAATTTACAACTCTTAATGTGAATAATACCCTTTTTATATTTTCGTCTATATAACTAATCTGCTTATTTACGGGATAATCATGATATGTGAGAGATGCAGCCGCGACATATTCAAGTACAACACTTGCAACTACTGCAAGAAGAAGATATGCGTCAACTGCATGAAGAGTTCAAGGAAGGTAACCAAGACCACAAGGCTGGTGATCTGCAGGGACTGCTGGTCAAAGATGCCTAAGAGGAAGACTTTCAAGAGTGCGACTGTGGAGACTGCATAAACTCTACGCAGCTGATTCTGTGCCAAAGCCGCTAAATACCTAGCCGAAACCTTAAACGGCTATGGGTTCTCTTTCCAGAATGCGAGACAAAACTCTAGCCATAGTATTTAAAACCCTGAGGAGAAGCTAAATTCGATAATATGGGCATGGAGAAAACCAAGAGCAGTTCGGATATCAGTAGCAAACTTGCTGAAAGGTATATTGAGACTGGGAACACGGTCAAGGAGTTGGTATCGGGTTTGCAAAAGGATAAGCTATCATTGAAAGAGAGTAAGGCAGCAACTCTTAAAGAAGAGATACGGGATTTGAAGAAACTTCAGGAAAAGATCATGAAGGCAGGTAAAGTGGATAAGAGCAACTTTGGTTTCCATGTTGACGGATTGATGGAGAGCTTGGCGCAGCAGGAGAAGGACAAACTCAACAAACTTTCTGGGGATGAATTCTATTATGGTAAGAAGAGGGAGGGGATGGGAAGTGTGGAGAATGTATTGAAAAATATGAAGAAGCGGCTTAAAAAGGAGATCCAGATTGCACTGGAGTTTGAGAGGAAAGGTACGTCTAGACAAGCCTTCTATGAAAAGACTAAGATGATATTGGAAATGGGGATTGGTTGTCTGGCGTTTGGGCTCGTCTTTACAGCGGATGCAAAGCAACTCACCCCACTAATTGGTGGAGATGTGGAAGCTTCTGGTGTGATGGGAATCGTAATGGGATCGCTCACTTCCCTGATATCTGGAGTACAGTTTGGATTGATGAAGTTTGAACGATGGGCCAAGGAGAGGAAGATTTACGAAGCTTATACGAATTCTGATTGAACTCACTCGACTTTTGTTATCGAAATCTTGACCGCTTCGCCCTCGATGTCGAAATCCTGGGACAACCCTTTGTCACTAAGTTCTTGCTTTAGCGTTGCGGCGTTGAGTTCTTTCTTTAGAATTTGCACATTGGCGGAAACGGCCTCACCAATTTCCCCTGTTGCGCTATAGCCTAGGTGTATCTTGTCCTGCTTCTTGAGATTGAACTCCTTTCTCATTATCTGCACCCTTCTCTGAAATTCCCTTAGGAGTGCCTCGGCCCTAAGCTCCTTGCTGACCGTCTTGTCCACTGATGCCCTGCCGTACTTGAATGAAACCGCATCGGTCTCTTCTGCTCTCTGGACTATGTTGAAATGCTCCGGCTTTATCTCAAATGCGCCTTTTTGCGTGTGAATCAAGTAATAGCCGCTTGCGGAGATTGCGGATTGTATCTGGCCGGCGTCTGCTTCCTTGAGTGCCTGGGCCACTGCACCTGCATTTTCCCTGAATGCGGGGCCTAGTGCCTGGAAGTTCGGCCTGATTTCCATCTTGAGCCCCTCTACCTTTTTTAATATCAGCTTTTTGGTGTTGGTGTATTCTTCGATTATGTTGGAAAGCCTCTGTGCCGCGATGTATGAGGACTCTGCAGTAAGCTCGAGAGTCGCGCTCATTATCGGCCATCTCAGCCTTATCTGCGCCTTCTCCCTGCTGCTAAGTATTGCGGTGATCGACTCGGTTGCTACCAAAAAGCTCTCCTCAAGTTCCCTATTTATCAGCCTCTCTTCATGCTTTGGCCATCTCTCCATGAATATGCTCTGTTTGTGATTGTAGCTGGAAAGGTAGATGCTCTCGGCATTTAACGGCATTATTGGGGAGAGCAGAAGCAGTGTGTTGTATAGAAGGTAGTTGATTAGGTCCACTGTCGCCTTTGCCCTAGGCTTTGCGGCCTCGAGTATCTTCCTCTTCCCGATCTTTAGATAGAATCTGCTCAGATCATTTACCAGGAAGAGGTTTACTGCACTCACCGCCTTGTGGATGTCATAAGTTTCCATTCCTAAGCCAGCCTCCTTAATCACGCTGTTTAGCCTAGATGTTATCCATGCATCCTCAGGATCCATATTCTCTGGGCTCCTAGGCTTTCTGATTTTTGTCGGGACGTATTTTATCGCCTGTGCGTAATCGGCTACCAGTGTGGAGATGTTGTAGAGCAGTGTGATGTTGGCCTGTATCTCCTCTATCTCCCTTGGGTAGAACTTGAGCATCTCGTAGGAGGCGTGGGAGAGCATGAAGCCCCTCACTGCATCTGTGGAATATTTGTTTATCAGCTCGCTGGCAGTGACGAAATTTCCCTTGCTCTTGTGCATTGCCTCGCCGCGCTGGTCCACAACCCAACCCTGCATCACCAGCTCCTTGTATGGGGTCTTTCCGTAAGCCGCCACGCTGGTCTTCATTAGCGTAGCAAACCATCCCCTTATCTGATCCGGCCCCTCAGTTATGAAAGCCTTGCCAAAGAACCTGGAAAACTCCTCCTCACTCAGGCTTGCAGTGTGGGCCACGCCAGAATCATACCATACATCAAAGACGTCCTTTGTCCTATGCATCGGGCCGCCACAATTCGCGCACTTGAGAACTATCTCATCAATGAATGGCTTGTGAAGGCTTTCAGATGTGAATGGGGGACTCTTTCCAGACTCAGCTTTGAGCTCCGCAAATGAGCCAATCACCCTGGACTGCTTGCAAGAATCGCAGATCCAGATTGGTATCGGTATGTCCCAGTACCTCTGCCTGCTTATAACCCAATCAGGGGCGGTTTCAATGCTCTCCAAAAACCAGTCCTTTGCTTCCTTTGGATACCAGAAGACTTTCTGCGCCTGTTTCTTTATCTTCTCCTTGATCTTGCTTATCTTGATGAACCACTGCTCCGTCGGAAGATAAATGAGCTTCTCATGGCACCTCCAGCAGTGGGGATAGTTGTGCCTTATCGTGGACTTGGCAAGCAGGGAGCCATTGGAGTGCAGCTCTGCCTCTATCTGCCTGTTCGCATCGTGTATGAGGGAGGTTCCTTTGTATTTGCCTGCATCCTCATTGTACTTTCCATCTTGGTCAACTAAAGAGATTAATGGTATCTTGCACTTCTTCGCTAGTGCGAAGTCCTCAGGGCCGTATGCTGGGGCGATGTGTATTATGCCGGTTCCCTCATCCAGGCTCACCATCTCCTCGGAAAATACAACCTTGTGGTGTTTGCGAGTAAGCCTTTGCTCCTTGATGTGCTCTTCTAGCGGATTGGTGTAGAATATTCCCTCAAGCTCAGATCCTGAGAATTCTTCTAGTATCACAGGATAGAACTCAAACTGCTTTGCAATTGTATCGAGCCTGCTCTTTGCAAGTATCATCTCCCTGCCGCTTATGTTGACGCGCACGTACGCCGCCTTGGGATTGACGCATACCGCCATGTTCGCAGGGAGAGTCCACGGAGTTGTGGTCCAGATTAGAAGATATGACTCCGCGCCTAGCTTTATCCTAGGTTTGGAGATGGCAGCGTTTATTTTGAAGAGCACGAAGACAGAAGGATCCGTGTCTTCCTCTTCCTCGACTTCAGGCCCCTTTGCGAGCACAGTGCCGCAGTGCATGCAATATGGCATGACCTGTATCGCTCTATAAACGAGTTTTTTGTCGTAAATCTTCTTGAAGACCTTCCAGCTCTTGTCTATGTATTCAGGGCTTGCAGGGACGTATGCCTTCTCGAAGTCCATCCATGCCCCGTACCTCTTAGCGTCGCTTATCTGGGAGAGCATGTTTGCCTTGTAGATCTCGATGCATTTGCCAATGAAGTTGCTTACCCCTATCTTTGATTCTATCTCGCGCTTTGATGCCACCTGAAGCTCTCTTTCCGCCTTGTTCTCTATCGGCAACCCGTGCACATCGAATCCCGCCCTGTCAAAGACATCAAAACCCTGCATGCGCTTGTAGCGCATTACCGCATCCTTCCTTGAATACGCCCTTATGTGACCCATATGCAATTGTCCATTGGCATACGGAGGCCCTTCCAGAAAGAAGAACTTCTTTTTCCCTTTGTTTGCGGCGTTTACCTTCTCACGTGTTTGCTCGGCTTCCCATCTCTCCAGTATTTTCTCCTCCGCCTTGAAAATGTCCGTACCCTGCATTAAATATCATCTTAGCTATAGCTGAGTTTCGCCTTCAGCTCTTATAAATATTGATGTAGGAGTTATATGGTTGATTAGATGCGCCTTGCAGATGCGGTAACGCTTTTCAGGACATTTCTGGTATTTGTCATAGCATATATGATATTCGAGAGATTCAGCGCTCTTGCCACTGTAGCCCTGATAGCAATCATGTTCATACTTGATGCGATCGACGGGAAGATCGCAAAGCTGGACAAGAAGTCAAAGAGCACCAGCTACGGGCCAAGACTTGACGTGGCAGGGGATAGGATAATTGAGTATGTCTTCTGGATAGTGTTCACGGTGCTCAATGTAGTCCCACTCTTTGTGCTTTTCATAATCCTGATCCGCCACTCCTTTGTCGACGCCTTCATGGCAGCCAAGGGCACATCCTCAAAGATGAAGACTAGGCTCGCGAAGGCTCTCTACACCTCGGATCTGTTCAGGGGGGGGATCAATGTAGTAAAGGTGGTAGTATTCTCATATCTTACGCTGGTCTATCTGGCGGGGTGGGACATATTGATTGGATATGTGCTCACCTCCATACTCGTCTTATACATACTTGCAAGGGGCGTAGCTGAGATGTGGGAGAGCATTGCATGATTGTGTGGTTATGGTAAAGGAACTCAAGCTAATAATATTCGACCTTGAAAGGGTGATAGTCACCTCATGGCATGACTTTTACAAGTTCGTGCCAGACCTTCAGAATGTTTCCCATGACAAATTGAAGGATATTTTGGACGGAGGAAAAAACACGCAGTTCAACAGGGGGGAGATAAGCGAGCAGGAATTCCTTGAGGCTATAAAGCAAAGTATAGGAACTACGACCTCAACAAAGCAGATAAAGAATGCCATAGAGGCGAGTGTCACGGAAATAGCTGGAATACGCTACATCGTTTCTGAACTGAAGGGCAAGTACAAGCTTGCGCTGCTATCCAACTTCCCAAAGGTGTGGTTCGACGAACTCAATACAAGGTTCGGACTTAGGAGACTCTTTGATGAGGTCTTTGTCTCTGGGTACACTGGAGTGAGGAAGCCTGACCCGAATGCCTACAAACAGGTGCTCTACCACTTCGGTATCAGCGGCGAGGAGACGCTTTTTATAGACGACAAGGAGATGCACACAGAAGGCGCAAAGCAGCTTGGCATACAGACAATAGTGTTTAGGGACGTGGTTCAGCTCTCAGATGAGCTCAGGCACAGATTCGGGATAACTTTCAGCGAACCGCTGCATATCTTCAGGTCTTACGACGTACGTGGGATATTCAATCTGGATCTGAGTGAGAGGATAGCAGAAGACATTGGCAAATCGCTAGGAACATATATAGGCATAGGCAAGACCATATCTGTCGCAAGGGACTACAGGAATGGAGGCGGCAGGCTGCACAGGGCGTTTGTGGAGGGTGTGCTATCGACTGGGGTCAATGTTGTCGACCACGACCACATACCCACCCCGATCTTTTATTTCTCCATAATACATGAAGGGCTTGATGGAGGCGCGATGATAACAGCAAGCCACAACCCACCAATGTGGAACGGATTTAAGATGTGCGGGAAGGGAGCGGAGATGATATCTGAAGAGCACGGCATGGAAGAGCTCAGGGAGATATTTGTAAACAAGAAGTTTAACTCTGGCCAGAAAGGGAAGCACTCCGCATACTCTAGGATAGTCGAAGACTACACGGAGCATGTGCTTGAGACAGTGAAGCTGTCAAGGAAGCTCAAGGTAGTGCTTGACCCCGGCAACGGCACGTGGTGCGGCATAGCAAAGAAGGTATTCGAAAAGCTGGGATGCGAAGTGATCGAAATGAACGGGCATCCGAATGGCAGCTTCCCAGGGAGGGGGCCGGATCCAAACAATCTGATGCTCTCTGGCCTTAAGGCGGATGTGGTTAAACACAAGGCAGACTTCGGAGCTGGATACGATGCAGACGGAGACAGGGCGAGTTTCATAGATGATACAGGTAATTATGTTGGTACTGCAGACAAGATTGTGCCGATCTTCGCATCCTTCCTGCTATCCGACAAGGTGAAGGGCGGCAAGGTAATCTACGACGTGCCTTGCTCAACGGCGATAGAGGAGGTGATAAGGTCTCTTGACGGCATACCGATAATGAACAGGACCGGCCACTCGCACATAATGGCCAGAATGGTGGAGGAGAGTGCTATTCTTGGCGGGGAGTATAGCAACCATATTTATTTCCCGGAGAACTTCAATCTTGACGATGGCGCATTCGCCTCCATGAAGATGGCAGAGCTGCTCTCAAAGAAGGCGGAGTCGCTTTCTGCGCTCTCATCAAGGATACCTAGCTATCCGGCAATACCGATAAGGGAAGTTTACTGCCCAGACGACGCGAAGTTCGAGGTTGTCAAAGCGCTGCGCCCCAGGTTTGAGGCACTAGGATTTGAGAGGATAATAGACATCGATGGGGTAAAGGCATTCAATGATGATGGATGGGTTCTTGCAAGGGCGTCTAACACAATGCCCCAGATAAAGATAAATTCGGAGGGAAAGAGCGCTGATACTGCGCAGGAGCTCTTTGACATAGCAAATAGGATAGTGATTGAGGAAATCGCAAAGAGAATATCATGATCAGAAGCTTATGCCGAAATCCTTCCTTAGGTTCAGACCAAGATTGTCGAGCACAGAATCGGCAAGCTGCGCCACCTTTGGCGACTGCCTCTCAGTTATGGTGCCCCTGAGCGCATTCACAAGCGATAGGGCGAGCTCCAGGTAGAGCTCTGGGTAATTGGGCACGGTTTTGAGCAGCTCCTCGCCCAGATTTCCAATCTTGTAGTTGCCGTATTTGTCTAGATTGATAAGGTGGGTATTAACCATCTGGCCGAGAAGTTTACCGACCTCGATGCTTGAAAGGCCGGTTTTCTTGGTGATGTCAAGTGGATTTGTTCCGTTGCCTTTGCGCTGTTTTAGGTATACCAGTATGAACAATTTTTCTCCTCCCAGATTCTCAAGGTTGCGCCTTGGATCATTTGTATTGAATTTGCCTGGTGCCATCTGCTCACTATTACTCTCAAAAACTGCTGATTCCCTTTGGGTTTTTCACGTTTATATACTCTCGCAGGATGTTTGTTTTTGTGGAATTTTGGAAAAGAGTATAAATATCTTCAGATGCCATAGCCAATAAAGTGCTATTTATGGCCGTCCTTGACCTATCGTGGACTGAAAAGTACCGACCTTCTAGGCTTAGCGAGGTAATTGGGCAGAGCGCCATAGTAGACAGGCTGCAGACCTTTGTGGACGCCAAGAGCTTCCCCAACATGATATTTGCAGGCACTGCGGGAGTTGGAAAGACCACATCCGCAATCGCCATGGCAAAAGAGCTCTACGGCGAAAAGATAAACGAGGCGTTCCTCGAGCTAAATGCTTCGGACACCAGGGGGATAGATGTGATAAGGGGCAAGGTGAAGGAGTTCGCAAGGACAATCGCCCTATCCGGTGAGATGATAAAGATAATATTCCTTGACGAGGCCGACGCCCTAACCCCTGAGGCGCAGCATGCCCTTAGGAGAACCATGGAGAAGTACAGCGCAACCACAAGGTTCATACTCAGCGCCAACTACGCGAGCAAGATAATAGAGCCGATACAGAGCAGGTGCGTGGTGCTGCGCTTCAAGCCGCTAAGCGAGGAAGACATGAGAAAGTACATAAATAGGATAGAGGAAGGTGAGGGGCTCGAAGCAGACGAGAAGGCTACAGAGGCCCTGTTATACGTGAGCGAGGGAGACCTTAGAAAACTCACAAACATACTGCAGAGTGCGGGATTCAAGAGGAAGAAGGTAACTGACAAGGAGATTTACGACATCGCTGCAAGGGCAAGGCCAAAGGAGGTCGCGGTGATGCTCAGATACGCGCTGGGCGGCGACTTCATGAAGGCGAGAGAAGAGCTAAACAAGCTTGTGATCTCCTATGGCATGAGCGGTGAGGACATACTTTTGCAGTGCTACAGGGAGGCGATAAACATGGAGATAGCAGACAAGGTGAAGCTCAAGCTGGTCAGCTCGATCGGAGATTACAACTTCAGGATAGTTGAGGGGGCAAACGACCGCATACAGCTTGAGGCGATGCTTGCCAAGTTCGCGCTCCTTGAAAAGGAGAAATAGAGCATAAGGAGCAAGGCAGCATATCAAATCTGTAAAATAGTTTTATGTAGAATCTGGTCTTAAAAGAAAAGTTGGCAATATGATAAAGAACACGCAGCTAGACCCCAAAATAATGGGGGACATAGAAGTCCTGAGCAAAAAAGGGTGGGGAGTTGACAAGATAGCTGGTGAACTAAATGATAGATACAACACAAAATTCACCGGGGGAAATATCTCGGTCTACACCGATGTTATGCACGCTGAGGCGATGAGAAATGCACTCAGGAAAAAAGAGGAGCAAAAAATTGCAGGAGGCACAGCAGCAAAGCAGAAGCTGGAACTAAAGGAGGTTGTGCGCTAACTTCTTTTAGTAGGAAGTGGCAAGTGAGAATAAAGCGGTTTTATGGCAAAGAAGAAATTCCTGCCGCTAAACGAGCGGGAGATGCAGATAGTCGACGACCTTTCAAGGACGATGGGGGCACTGTTAATCAGAAAGCACACCGGAATAGAATATACCAGGGTCTTGCGCTATCTGGAGAAGAAGCGGGCGGAGCAGATGCAGGATGCGATGAGCAAGGGCTCCGGAGACGTTGATGTGTTTAGGCAGATAAAGGATTCCTTTAGGCCCGCGTGAAATCTGGAGGTTATCCCTTTCTCGAGAAGACCAGATATGCAGTGTGCCACAATCCGGTATTTGTAGGCCGCATGCCTTCCTTCCTGACAAGAATGTCCCTCACTATTACCTCCACAGTGTGCGTGTCTGTGAATTTGAGGCTGCCGAGCTTTGAGACGAATTTCTGGACCTGTTCGGCGTTTGGGAGATAGCCGACCACCATCCCCTCCTGCCTAAGCGCCCTCTTCGCCTTCGCGAGCGCCTTCTCAGAACCAGGCATGTCCAAGGTGACTAGGTCAACATCTTTCTCGTCGATATTTTTTGTTACGTCACCTTTCTTGAGCACCAGATTGTCGAGTCCGAGCATCTCTTTGTTCTTCTGGGCTATGGCAAGGAAGTCATCACGCAAATCGTAGCTGTAGACTGTGCTTGCAAGCCTTGCAAGTGAGACGGCAAGCCATCCGCTGCCTGTCCCAGCATCGACCACTACGCTGTTCTTGTTAACGCCGGTGTAGGCGATAATTATCCCAATGTCTTTTGGAAGGATTACTTGGGGCCCGCGCTTTAGCTTCCTGTACATTTTGGAATAGATGAACATTTTCTCACTTCTTCTTTTTGCCCTTCGCAACTTTAGGCTTTTCCTTTATCGCACTCCTTTTTCTTGCGACCCTCTTTGCAGCAGGCCTTGCCAAAGAGGCTGATGCCTCGACGGACTTTACCTGGGCAGCGGTTTTGACTTCTGGTGCTTCTTGTGGCTTGGGCTTGCCCCAGTCCTTCTTGGTCTCGCAGTTTGGATCCAGATCCATCTCGAACGGACGCTTCCCCTTCCTGAAGACCTTGACGAATGGGGTATGGCACTTCTCGCACAATTTTTTGGTTGGCACTATCTTAGCATACTGTGGAAGCGGGTAGGTGACCGAGCAGCTGGGCCAGTTTGCGCACGAGACGAACTGCTTGCCTATCTTCGAGCGCTTTATCACTAGGTTGCCGCCGTCCTTTGGACACTTTCCCAGAACATCTGCCATCTCGCTCTGCTCCAGCCCTTTTGATAGGGCAGTGCCTATCTGCTTCTCGTTTGCCTTGAACTTTGCAATGAGCTTCTGGATTATCTCCTTGCCCTCATTTATGACATCCGCCTCTGCTATTGTCCCCTTCATTATCTTGTCCATGTCGGAATCAAGCTGCTTTGTGAGATCCTCCTCCACAATATCAGGGCAATAGCTGTGAAGCGCATTGTAGACGCTGAGCCCGTAGTCTGTCACTTCTATGAACGCGCCCTTCACATAACCCCTTTTGAAAAGCGTCTCGATCACCTCCGCCCTTGTCGCCTTTGTCCCCAGCTCCTTTCTCTCAAGCAGCCCAATCAGGCTGGCTTTGGAGTATCTGGAGGGCGGCTTTGTCTGCGATTCTCTGGAGGAGATCTTTTCTGCCTTTATCTTCTCTGCTATCTCGAAGATGGGCATCTCGACGTCCTCGGCCCTGAAGTATGGTGCATACAGCTCGATCCACGCCTTATCCTTGTATAGCTTTCCCTGCGCAGAATACTTTTCGCCACCTGCACTTAGCACAACGGTGGTCAGCTCAGACTTCGCATAGTTCCCAAAACAGGCAAGGAATCTCTTCACGATCAAATCGTAGACATTCTGCTCCTCGGCACTCAGGCCCTTTGGTATCACTCCTGTTGGAAAGATTGCAGGGTGTGCTTCGTCAGTTTTGGCACCCTCGTTGGGACGGAACATTCTCGCATTGGTCAGATAGTCGGCGGACTTCTTGTACTTCTCGTTCTTTGCCAGATCTGCAATTATTTTTGGGAGATTGAGTGTGTGTGGAAGCTTTTGGGAAGAGGTCCTTGGATATGAGGTGTATGCTTTTTCGTATAGCGACTGGGCTATTGCAAGGGTCCTTGACGGATCTATCTTGAACACCTTGCTTGCCTCAAGCTGCAGGGTGGTGAGGTCGAAAGGTGGATACGGCCTTATCAGATTCTCCTTCTTGTTAACGCCATCAACGGCTATGCTCGCCTGTTTTGTCGTCTCAAGCATTTTTTCCGCGGCCTCCCTCTCGAAGATGCTCCCCTTGGTGTTTGAGAACTCTACACCTTTAGCCTTCAAAAAAAGCTGCCAGAGCGGCTTTGAGACAAAGTTTTTTATCTCGTTCTCCCTTTGCGCGACTATCGCAAGCGTCGGTCCCTGTACCCTGCCTATGCTGATTATCTTCTTTATGCCTGTAGTCAGCAGGGCGTGCATCAGCGCCCTGCTCATGTTTATCCCCCACATCCAGTCCAGGCTGTGTCTTGCCTCTCCGGCGCAAAAGTTGCTAGCATCGAATCCAGATACGTTCTTGTAGGCCTGCAGGATGTCGGGCCTTGTAGTGGTCGAAAACCGCATCCTCTTTACATCCTGCTCGCTTAGTGCCGAGTTGGCGTTTCCCGTGGTCACGAACTTGATTATGTTGGTGCCTATCACAGTGCCCTCTATGTCGTAGTCGCAGGCGTTTATGAACTCCGTGCACTTCTTGCCTATTATCTCGATGGTATCAAGATACTTCTTCGTGAAGTAAGATGACGGGTTCTGCTTGTAGGACGGCACCCACTCTATGCCAAAAACCGGGAATCCCGAAGCTCCTTCCTTCTGCCTTATCGTGAATAGGTGCCCTGCAGCAGCGACTATGTAGAGTGTATCTGCGCCGCTGGCCAGTTCGTAGTACGGGACGCCATTTATGCTCTTTCTCGCAGGATACCCACTCTCGCTAAAAGCCATCGCTATGGTGAGCGCTACACTAGGCTTCTCTGCGATTATCAGTTTGTTCATCGCTACCAATTCCTATCTCTTCAGTTGCTTTTTTGACGGCTTGCCTGCAGCCCCCTCAAGCTTTGACATCAAGAAAATAGCATAAAAGGCTATGACAAATACGGCTGCCGCCATGCCGTAGAAGATTAGGCTACCTCTAAGGTATACAAACAGCGCGGCCGCCACGAAGCTCAGAACGATTACCGCAACTTCAAGCATGAAAATTGTGCGCTCGTTCTTTGGAATATCTACCATACCCAATCAAGTCAATATATCGGCAAAACTCTAAATAGTCTTCCAAGCGTAAAGGATTCTAAGGCTGGTGTATCCGTGCTAGGGCTCCTTTACATAGTATCTTTCACACTTGTAGCTGCGCTGCTCGCTGCCGCTGCGCAGTATTTGTTCAAGAGCTCGATAAAGGGCTTTAGCATAAGCTGGAGGGGAATCCTATCGCTAATTAGCAATCGGAAGGTGATTGCGGGCTTTGCAGTATACATCATAGCGCTCGGGGTGTACATACAGGCGCTAAGATACGGGGAGCTCTCGCTCATCTACCCGATCTTTGCCAGCGTATTTATCTTCGTGCTGCTGATTTCTAGATACAAGCTCAAAGAAAAGATGGGGTTCTTCAGGATTGCCGGCATAGGGCTCATAGTACTGGGCATAATACTCACGGCGCTGACTTTCTGATGGTTTCATGGCAGGGCAAAACAAAACATTGTTCGTTGCGATTCTGATAGTGAGCACATTTCTTGGGGCCGTAGGACAACTGCTCTTCAAGGTCGGCGTTAACTCGCAGGCTACAGTGCTGCTGCTCGCCTTCGTGATTGCAGGCTTTATGGTTTACATAATCTCAACTGTGCTCTACCTCTACACGCTCAGCAGGACGCACCTTAGCTGGGCGTACGGCTTCGGGGGCCTAAGCTACATTTTCACCAGTATACTGGCGTATTTTGTCCTTGGCGAGGCAATACCTGCGCTCAGGTGGATAGGCGTTCTGGTGATTGTGGCAGGAGTCGCGCTGATAGGGCTGAGTTGAAGCGGACTGGAGACGAACCTTGTAGACTATCCTTAAATATCGCTTCTTCAGATTGCTATAGGGGGAGATGATGGCAAAAGAGGTCGCCCAGAAAGTAAAGCTTGAGCCTGAGAAAAAGAGCATCGTGGAGAGGATGCGAGAGGAGATGGGACTCCAAAAGGGGAGGGCTGAGAAGAGGGCACTGTTCGAAAATAGGGGACAGAATTTTCAGCCAAAGGATTCGCTTGAGCAGTTCGGTTCTGCGCCGCTGATGCATGGAGAGGTGGAGGAGATAAAGCGCCAGCTTGTGCAGGGGAGCGGGGAGCTCTGCTGTGCGATAGCAGATAAGGCAGTAGATGAAAACAGGAACCTCCTCTCGCTTGAGTACTGCAGGTGGATCCTTAGATATCCAGACGCCGACTTGAGGGAGACGGCTGCCAGTAGCAGGCTTTTGATGGGCGTACTGGCAATAGGCGACCCGGAATTTGTAAAGAGCCTGGTTAATGACAAGAACTACAGGATTCCACAGGCAGTGTGCGAAAACAGCGAGGTCCCAAACGGGCTGAGGTTTTGGATGAAGAAGACGATGGCGAATCTGAATATGAGATAGCTATCTGGTAACCGAATATCCCTTTACTGTATCGTATAGTTCATGCGCAACCTTGTTTTTCTCAAAGTGCTCTCTTATCGGCCTTATTTTTTCTTCCAATCCCGTAGCCACGAAGTTCTTAAGATCCATAGGGTGCAGCTTGCCCTCCGCGTATATCTTAGCCAGCTCATCAAAGCTACCAGCTCTTATGTTGCCACCGAACTTCTGCGGCCTTTCTATAGTTATCGGCAGGGATTTGTCTTCGAGTATTAGCTTGTCGAGATAGTCGAACATTGGGTTGCCCTCGACCACCTTCTCTGGGCAGTAAGCCGAACTTATCTTGCTCCTTATCTCCGAGGGTGTATCGTGCACGCTTATCGAGTTCTTGGGGTCTGATTTTGACATCTTGTACTGCATCAGCTCGCCCTCGCCCTTTGTCTTGAGACCTTGCGGCATGCCCTTTAGACCAAGAAGCAGCGGGTGGCTAACCACTACCGGCACCTTCCAGCTGTACTTCTTTGCAACCTCCCTTGCAAGCATGTTGGCCTTTCTCTGGTCGATTCCCAGCTGGCAGATGTCAACGTCAAGTTCGAACACATCTGTTGCCTGCATGATCGGGTAGAATATCTGTCCAGCAGATACCGAGTCGCCTTCGACTCGTCCCATTATCGTTATCGCGCGCTTGACGCGATCAAGCGATACCTCCTTTCCTATCTTCATCATCCGATCCCAGTAGGAGAAGCTTCCCATCATCTCCCTGTCTCTCACTATCTCTACACGCTTTGTGTCAACGCCTGCCGCCTTCCAGACCTCAACGAAGTACTCGCCAGCAGTCTCTATGTGATCTATGTCGCCGCCGAGCTTGTTGTTTAGGTACGCGAAGTAGTCGGCCAGATAGAGCTTGAAGTGGATTCCTATGTCAAGCATCTTCTTTATGTTGCGAGCCCGCATCAAGCCGAAGTGTATTCCAGCTAGTCCTGATGGCTCGAAGCCATCATATGCCACCGGATGGTCCTTTACCTCGAAGAGCTTTGTGAGCTCCTCTTCGGTGACGATCTCAGTTGAGAAGCTCTTCACTACCTTGATTTTTGCCTCGATGTCCAGTCAAGCACCGAAGTTATAGGCAGTCTAAAGGCTAAAAGTATTTTGTTACCCATTGACCCATTTCTGGCTCGGATAATGGATTTGGGGTTTGTATGCTTCGAAGGCTTTTGATGCGAAAGCTTTATAAAGGTTTATGCTGTATTTATTCCTCAATAGCGTTTAGAGCATATTCTTTTACCTTCCCCACCCTCTAAACGCTGTTTATGCTTAACTCTTTTCCACATTCACCCTTTTGGCGAGTGAAATCATAACTCCTAGCGTGCAGAGGGCAAATCTATCCAGATTCTGCGTAGCCAGGGGCGCAAGGCTGCAATAAAGGTATTTATACCCTAATCCTTATTTAGTTTAAGTATTCCTATGAAATTCAAGACCACAGCCGATGTCAAAATACCCGATAAGACCATTGAGCAAATAGTTGGGCAGGAGAATGCAGTAGCGATAGTTAAGAAGGCGGCAAAGCAGCACAGGAACATACTCCTGATCGGTGCGCCAGGGACAGGCAAGACCATGCTCGCGCAGGCGATGGCAGAATTGCTGCCTGCTGCAGAGCTTGAAGATATTCTTGCTTACAAGAACGTCAACGACGAGAACAAGCCACTGGTCAAGTCCGTCAAGACTTATCCAAACCTCCCTGAGGCGGGCAAAGCGCTTGGCGATGGGCAGGGGAGGCAGATAGTCCAGAAGGAGAGGCTCAAGGTGAGGCTTGAGGGCACGCAAAGCAACAGGAGCATAGTCCCGATAATCCTAATCATAGTGGCCATACTCTTCGTTGTATCAATATCGAACATATTTAAGGGCTACGAGATAATAGTGCTAGCTGCGCTGATACTCGGAGTTTTAATCTTCGGCTCAATGGCTCTATTCGTCTCTGGGCTGACCAAGCGAGTCGGCATACTCCCGGGGATGTTCGAGACAAATGAGCCAAAGCTGATTGTTGACAACACAGGAAAGGACCATGCACCTTTTGTAGACGCGACTGGATCAAAGGCAGGGGCGATCTTCGGAGACGTGAAGCACGACCCCCTCCAGTCCGGGGGACTTGGGACTCCGCCGCATTTGCGGGTGGAGAGCGGCGCAGTGCACAGGGCCAACAAGGGAGTCTTGTTCATCGACGAGGTCGCGAACCTAGAGCCAAGATCGCAGCAAGAGCTGCTCACGGCAATGCAGGAGAAGAGATACTCGATAACGGGGCAGAGTGAACTGAGCTCTGGCGCAATAGTTAGGACCGAACCAGTACCCTGCGATTTCATACTTGTCGCGGCTGGAAACCTGCAGGACATACAAAAGATGCATCCAGCCCTGCGTTCAAGAATAAGGGGATACGGATACGAGATTTACATGGAGTCTGATATGCCCGACAACTCGGCAAACTGCGATTTGATCGTGAAGTTCATAGCGCAGGAGGTGAAGAAGGATGGCAAGATACCACCATTCGACTACGCTGCGTGCATGGAGATAATCGAGGAAGCAAGAAGGAGAAGCGGGAGAAAGAACAGACTCTCTTTGATACTCAGGGATCTTGGAGGGTTGATACGAGCTGCAGGGGATCTTGCAATAGAACGCAACAAGAAGGTGGTGGGCCGTGATGAGGTCATGGGAGCAAAGAACCTGGCAAAGCCGATAGAAGCGCAGTACGTTGAGCAGTCCCTTGAGTACAGAAAGGATTACAGGGTGTTCAATACTGAAGGGTTTGGGATAGGCAGGGTGAACGGCCTTGCTGTGGTTGGGAACTCCTATCTGTCTGCAGGGATTATAATACCGATAGTGGCAGAGGTCACTCCTGCAAGCTCCAGGGCGGAAGGGAAGCTCATTGCCACAGGAAAGCTTGGCAAGCTTGCGCAGGAAGCGGTCAAGAACATCAGCGCAGTGATAAAGAGGCACATGAACAGGGACATAGCCAGCTACGACATACACGTGCAGTTCCTGCAGACTTACGAGGGTGTCGAGGGAGACAGTGCTAGCATCTCTGTCGCCGTGAGCGTGATCTCGGCCATGGAGGGGATACCGGTTGATCAATCAGTGGCAATGACAGGCTCGCTCTCGGTTAGAGGAGATGTGCTGCCTGTTGGGGGAGTCACAGGCAAGGTAGAGGCCGCCATAGATGCGGGGATGAAGAGGGTCATAGTGCCAAAGAGCAACATTAACGACATATACATAGACAAGCCAAGGCTCAGGAGGATAAAGATAATACCTGTGAAGAACATAGCCGATGTGATTGAGAATGCTCTGAAGAAGAGCAGCAGGCGCGACGCGATAATAAGGGAGCTGAGGAGGTACATGAACGCAGACTACAAGGAGAAGCCTCCGCTCCTAGTAAATGACCAAAGCAAGCAGGGGTGAACCAAGTGGCAAAGGAGAAGAAGAGTGAGGAAGCGGAGAAACACGCCAACGGGTTCACAAAGCAGAAACTTGAGACACTTGGTAAGAGGATAGTGGGGGATGTCCGCAAAGGCGAGACACCGAAGTTCGTGACCACCACTAGAACGCGATCAAACATCTTATATGACAAGAAACAAGGATTTTTGCGCCTTGGCGCCAATCAGGAGGAGAGGAGCTTCATGAACGTTGCCCAGAGCAAGAAGTTTATGCAGACCATGGCCATAGCGGCAAAGTGCCACAAGTTCCTAACAGAGAGCCTCCACACCACCATAAGGGGGCTTTTTTACCAGCTCAAGTTCTCGCTCGGGGAGGATGTGGACGAGAGCATCTTCGACGAGCAGGCGGAATCCAACCCTCTGATAGAGGACCTTGAAGTCTCGCTCGGGGTGAAGAGGGAGGACCTGAATCTCAACGCGAACAGGAAGGGGGTGCTGGCCGGGAACATGAAGGTTCGGGACACTTTTGGCAACGAGAGGGTGGAGATAGACTGCAGCAAGATGGGCAGGAGCGGCTGGCAGATACCTAGCGACGTGGACAATGACATAGAGTTCGTAGACATAAAAGCAAAGTATGTGCTGGTGGT
Source organism: Microcaldota archaeon (assembly GCA_028867435.1). Lineage (GTDB taxonomy): Archaea > Micrarchaeota > Micrarchaeia > Micrarchaeales > CABMGC01 > JAGWGI01. The sequence continues at coordinate 64,467 of JAGWGI010000002.1, forward strand.
TGAGAAGGACGCGCTCTGGCAGAGGCTCAATGAGGATAATTTCTGGAAGAAGGAGAATGTGATACTCATAACCCCCCAAGGTCAAGCATCAAGGGGAACAAGAAGGATAATACGCAAGCTTGCGGACAAGGGCCTTCCAGTCTACGTCTTCACTGACTCTGATGCATGGGGATGGTACATCTACTGGACGATAAAGACTGGCAGCATAAATCTGGCATATATAGGCGGCGCAGTAGCAACGCCAGAGGCAAGGTTCATAGGCGTTACTATGTCTGATCTGGACAAGTACACCTTCCTAAACAAACTAACGATTGCGGCCTCTGAGGTTGACATCAAGAGGGCGCAGGAGATGCTCAACTACGAATGGATAAAGGGGCACAAGGAGTGGGTCGTCGAACTTGAGAGGATGATAAAGTCCAAGAAGAAGCTTGAACAAGACGCCCTGCAGGGTCCAAGGCTAACTTTCGTAGGAGAATACATAAAGGACAAGGTAAAGAATAATGAGGTATTGCCCTAGTGCTTGAACTTGGTATGTTTATGGAAAATAAATCTGCAATTTTTGCAATTGGAATGGTGGCTATTGCGTTGCTCGCACAGACGGCATATGCGGCCCATGTGGCAAGGCTGATACCCAACGCCACGGCAGATGGAGGTATGCTAGATTCCAGGCAGGTCACAATCGCCTACAGCCTATCGCAGTCATATTTCTGCTCCCCTTCCCTGCAATCACTCTTCGGCAACAGCAGCGAGGTGACAAACGCCCTTACATACACCAATTGCGAGGCTGGGGTCTTTGGGAACATGTCAGAGGCTGATCCAGAATGGTCGCCGATACCGATATATGCAGGCTTTTCGATATTTGGTTTGAATGCCTCAGGTTCATCTCCTCTCGGATTCGCAACGTTCCAAAATAACGTCATAGTGACCGACTGCGGGGCCGGAGGAACAGTTTCGGCGTGCCCTGAGCATCCGCACTATCTATACTCCCCATTTTTTACGATGGTAGAACATAAGCTAAACATTACAAACGGGATGTATGGGCTCTCAGAGGGAGTGCTGCCGATGCCCACTCACGATCATATAGTCGAGACTGATGACGGCCAGGCGCTTGACAATTGGTATGTGGTAGCTGTTCTAGTCCTTGATCCTAACATAATGCCCAACGCCTCTACTGGCACCTGTAAGCAGGTGGTTCCCTCGGACCTGGCCAACGCAACAGGAAACTGCCTTACATCCCTTCAGGCCATGGCAAGGGCAATGCAGACAAACAGCAGTTCTGTTGCCTATGCGAACAAGGGGAACCCATTCTGGGAGGCGCTCAGAGAACCCAATAGCCAGATAGTGATGCCAGGCATACCGCTAGTCACCATGATAAACAATTCGAACATGAACCTAGACATTCCTTTCGCGGTGAAGGATTTCGATTATTTCAACCCGCCTTCGAGGAACTCCAGCCTGCAGAGTACTATACCGCAGACCAGCAGCTCTGCGCAGAGCACCACATCTCTGCTGACAATAGCCTCTATAGTGCTGATAATTGTGGCAGTAGGCATCGCCAGGCTTGTGCAGATAAGGAGGAAGAGGCAGTAGGAGGGCGCAGTCCTGTTTTGAGTAGAGAGATAGAGGTTAATAGAATTGCTAGATGCTGCTAAAGAACTTTACCAATGAATTGAATATCTGCGCTATTCCCGTACCGGTAGACTGCGAAGGGCTCGAGGATCCCGAAGTGGAATTGGAGTGGGAGGGCGTTGCAGGGATTGTCGTGGTGGCGCTGGTCTTAGTGGCATTGTGATTGAAGACGCTCTCCACCGAATTGGTTATCGCGTTGACTGCAGAGCTTACTGAGTTGGTGAAGTTGGACTGTGCATAGACCGTGGTAGTCCTGATTGAAGTCTGGATCGAAGTTGAGGACTCGGCAGTAGTGATTTCCACTGAATTAGAAATAGATGCGGCTGCTGAGCTGTTTGCCTGCGGAGAATATCCAAGATAAACCTGGGCCCAGTCCTTTGAGGGATCCGTGTTGGTGCCCAGCAGGTGGAGGTACACGTATACTGTTCCACTATGAGCCCGCACGCTCGCATATGACTGTGGTGCAAGGGAGATGGCTTTTACAAGCACATCCTGAGAGTATAGATCGAATGAGGCATTGGAGACGCCGTTGCTGTTAGGGCTGGAAATTCCAGTGAAAAGCAAAGTAAGGCTGCTGTTTGTTATCGCCTGTCCCACGTATATTGCGCCGCTTGGTGCGGACCGGACAGAACTGTTTCCAATTGCCGTTGTCCTGATTGTCGAGGTTGTAGTATTTGAGCCATATATTGTTGTGGCTGGCGCAGGAGGCGCAGGTTGGCCGCCGTAGCTAACTGACATATTCAGCTGCATCCAATTATAATTTTCTATTCCGCTCACATTTATTATACCGGTTCGCAGAGTTATGGTAGCGTTGCCTGCACTGACAGTATAGCTGGAGTTTGGATAAGCCAGACGCTGGTCTATCAAATTCCCATTCTCATAAAGAATAACGGCCTCAGTTTCTCCTGCGCCAGGATACCCAACTTGAGCAGAAAACTTTCCAAAATTTAAGTAGTTCCGGAAGTAGACAGTGCTAAAGCCCCGGCTCTGACTTACAATGGTGGTAGATTGTATAGAGGTAGAGGTGGTTGAGGTGGTGCTTGAGCTATTTGACTGCTGCGTGTATCCCAGATAGACCTGTGCCCAGTCCTTTGAGCTGTAATAGTTTGTGTAGAGACGGTAGAGATAGATATAGGCGGTTCCTCCAGAAATTCTGATGCTTGTGGATGACTGCGGGGCAGCGGAAATGGCATCTATCAATGCCCCGTTGCGGTATAAGTCGAATGAAGCATTTGAGACGCCGTTGCTATTTGGAGCGAACACTCCGGTGAAAAGCAAAGTAAGGCTGCTGTTTGTTATCGCCTGTCCCACGTATATTGCACCGCTTGGTGCGGACTGATTTGAAGCTGCAGTGGTGGTAACGGTAGTTGTTACTGTCGAACTGGCAGCCGTGGTCGTTGGTATAGAGGTGGTGTTGATTGTGGTTGTCCTTACAGAAGTAGTCTGGCTTGATGTTGAAGTTGAGGTTGAAATTGATGTGGTGGATGTCGAAATGGTGGTGGAGGGGCTTTCTAAGAGCAGTACCGAATTTGAGGATGAGGAGATGTTATAGATGCCAACTCCCGCAAGATTCGTAGCCTGCCCTGTGCCATATGGGCCATAGATGCTACCTGACTCTCTTAGCCATGCCGAATTTGACGTGACGTTATAAATGCTGACTCCGGCGATGTTGGTGGATTGGCCGATAAAATAAGGCCCATAAACACTTGATGCAGACACTAGAGTTGCAATGGCGGGAAAAAAGGTGAGCAGCGCTAATATTTTGATTATCAGGATCTTCATGCATTGTGATATTGCAAAATAAGCCTTAAATAACCTTGTTCATTTGGCTGCAAGCCACTTGCCAAGCTTTGTGTAGTGGAGCTGTCCTTCCAACTCTTTGATGAATTCCACGAATTCCGCATCGCCCATATCAGATATCTTCTTGCGGTGCCCCTCTGGCACGAAGAGGTTATCTATTCTCCAGCCTGTCCTCCTCTTCTTTGATGCCCTATATGCAATGTGCCCCCTCACATTTGTGGTGAATATCTTGAACCCCTTGGAACTTGGGGAATGGAAGACCAGTACGTTGAAGAACGACGCGCTTTTATCGGGCTTGCCGTGCAGCAACTGTGCGAACCTCTCGCTGCCAATGGTGTCAATCACCGGCTTGAAGAGCGCTCCGGGAAATCCTCCTAGGGCATCAAGGCAGATCCCGGAATCGTCCACCATGAAACTGTTTCTTATCTCCCTTTTCGCCTGCTCTGCCTTGTAGAGAGCCACCTTCCTTAGGTCTATCTCCTGAATCTCCCTAAGTTCCATTCTGCGCCATGCCAGCGACACCCCGTATTTCTTTAGGACTTTCCTTGCGGTATCGAACTTTACCTTGTTTGAGGTGACGAATGTTATTTGCATTGATCCGCCAGTCTGAAGTTCACCAAGGAAGAGTGCCCAATTCCTTGAGGCCTATCTTCTCCAGCGCGCTTGCCTGGTTGTTGTAGTACTCCCTGCAGAACTGGTTTATTCCGGTAAGGTCGTTTATCCCGAGCTGATTGAGCTTCTCTAGAATCTTCGCCCTCCTCTGCTCTTCTATGATTATCTCTGAGGGCGGGTATCCGGTGAGCTTTGATAACAGATCCCTGTAAGTAACGCTGGGAAGTATGTTTGAACCCTTGTGGGTCTTGTAATCGTAGAGGTACAGGTCGGAGAGGAGCACCTGAGTCTCTATTCCGGAGATCTCAGATATCTGGGTGACTTTTCTCGCAAGCTTGCCATTTTCCTCCACCTGCGATATCACTATTATCGCATCTATAAGCGGTATTATGTCCTTTTCGATGTTCATCGGAGTGTGCTGTAGCCTTGTGACGACATCTCTGGCGTTGCTTGCATGTATTGTACCGATGGAAATCTTCCCTATGTTCATAGCGGTCATCATGTCCTTTGCCTCCTCGCCCCTGACCTCCCCAATCATGATTATGTCTGGGCGCATCCTCAGCGAGTTCTTTACCAAATCCTGCATGTTCAAATCTACGCTGGTCTCAAGCCTCACGCAGTTATCTTGGGTAGTTGTATTGAGCTCGTATGTTTCTTCTATAAGGACTATCCTCTCCTCTGGCCTGAAGAAGCTGAACATCGCGTTTAGCAGCGTGGTCTTCCCTGCTGCGGGCATGCCGCCTATCAGCAGGTTCGCCGGCCTCACCTTAAGCCCGTCCACATAGAGCCAGAGCCTGCTGGCTATCGCATAGCTCATCTCTCCCTTGTTTATCAAATCAATTATGCTCAGCGCCTGGGCCTTGAAGTTCCTTATTGTAATGTTTGCACCCAGAGGCGAATCGACTATGTTTACCCTAGAGCCGTTTGGCAGGTGGATATCTAGTATCTTCTCTGATGCACTCTGGTTTGTAACGTACATCTTGAGTTTTTTTACCAGCATGTTCAGCTCCTTCCTGTTAGCGATTTTCTCTGCGGTCTTTATCTGTCCTCCGGAACTGGTGTATACGAAGATGTTTGAGGTGTTGTTTACCATTATGTCCTCGACTTCTGGGTCGTTGAGGTACTTGTCTATGGGCCCGAATTGGTAGGCGTCCGTTATTACACGGCTGATGTCCTCGTCTGTGGCTGCCAGATTTACGCTTTTTGCTGCGGTCTTTATCGCCGCATTGCGGTCCTCGGGCTCAGTGAACTTGCTTAGTTTCTCGCTAAGCGAGGAATATACCGCGCTCTCAAAGTTGAAGAGTTCGTTCTCGTTCATGGCAGCACACGGATAATATCAAACCAAAGGTTAAATACCTTGCATCAGGGCAGGGTGCGGCTCTTGGCGATAAAAGTGGCGGCATCATAGAGGTCTTTGAAGATGAAATCAGGCTTCTGCGCCTCCAGATGCTTTCTTATACCCATTCCGCAAAGCAGGGATATGGAGACGCAGTTTGCGTCCTTTGCCGCCATGATGTCAATTATCGTATCGCCAACGTATGCGGTTTCTTCGGGGCTTGCGCCCATCCCTTCCATTATCTTCATTATGCCCTCCCCAGATGGTTTCTTCCTTGTAACGTCTTCCTCTGAGAGCACCATTCCGAACATTGTCATGTCGAGGAATTTGAGATCCCTTGCCACAGTGACTCTGCTCGAATTTGTAAACAGCGCAAGCTTGTATCCGCTGCGATACAGCGTCTCTATCCCCTCTCCCACCCCGGCGTAGATATCTACCATATCCTTGGCGGACTCCGAATGGAAAAACTTCTTGTATTCGTCGGTCATGGCGCTTATCATCGCCTCGTCTTCCTTCCTTATATTGCTGGAAAGCGCCAGGTCTAGCTCTTTTTCGGCGCCAATTCCTTCGAGCACCCTATCCAGACTGTCGCCGGATCTGAGAAATGAGAGGAGGGCACGAATCGCCATGTCCCTTTCATTGTATCTTCCGATCCCCCTCAGGTGCCATATTGTTTGCGCGCTGAAAGGGTATTCAAATTCATATTTTGCAAATGCCCTCCTGTAACCCTCGTTCAAGGCCTTTGAGGAGTCGCGGAACACACCGCCTACATCGAAGATTATGAGCGAGACGTTTTCTATCATTCTGGTGTTTGCTTTCATTGAATCAGGGATTTACGGTTGTGCATGCGACCTTCTCTGAAAGCAGCAGCTTCTCTATCACTCCCGGAGTGTTAGCGTTTGCTATGTAGCCAGTGGAGTTGCTGGACTTGACCATCTCGTAGAGTATGCTCAGCTTGCTCTTCATGCCTCCGGTGACATCTATCTTCTTCGCTCCATCAGTTGAGGAAAGTACGCTGTGTATGTTATCCGAGTTTATCTTTTCCACAAGCCTGGCATCGCGGTTTTCATCGGGGTTCTTGTCGAAGACGCCGTCCACCTCTGTCCCTACGATTATTTTCTCCGGTTTCATCTGCATGGAAATAAACCTGAACACTTCTTCGGTTGATATTATTGTGACACCGCGCTGGGAGTCTATCATGGTGTCGCCGTATACTATCGGGATGAATCCTTTCTCTATTGCCCGCTTGATGGGCGAGATGTCGCCTTCGACTATCCTCCTGTCCGCGCTGTAAGCGAAGCTTGAGGGGGCGAATGGGAAGAGGTAAAAATTCTTCTCTAGGGCGATGTCCACAATCTCGCTGTTCAGCTTTGACACGGCCTCGTGTACCATTAGCGCACCCCTGTAGCTCTCTGAGCTCAGCAGCCCCTCTTGAACGTTGTACTGCTTTGCTATTATGTGCCCAAATGAGCCTCCGCCGTTGCCTATTATCAAATCGAAGCCGCCCTTTTCCTTGGCCCGTATTATCTCGTCTACAAGCCTTAGGATCTCGCCCTTCCTAGAAGTGGTAATCCTGGTCGTATCGGTTATCACGCTTCCTCCTATCTTGACAAGGTAAAGTGGTTTTGCCATAATATCATTCCGTTGGTTTGAGGCTTCTATAGTCAATTAGCGATTCGGATTCGCCAAGCAGCCTTGGCCCGCTGCCCTGCCCTGCGGCGAGTATCTTGCCGTCCCCTATAAGCTCGCCGAGCATTCCCATGACTTTGCTCTTATACTTCCTTAAGGTTATCACATGCGCATTTGGGCCAGCATCAAAAGTGTACGCGGCTATGTTTTTGCCCTCCGATTGGTTGAGTTCGTGAATGGCATATATGGCCTCCCTTGACCTATCGTCAAGATACATTATCGGCGGATACGTATCTAGCATGGTGGCGTGCATGTTGTTGCTGTCGCGCATTATCATCTCGGCGAGGGGCTCGAAATCTCTGGCCCTTATCGCATCGCTCATCGCCTCTAGGCGATCTTCAGCGTACTCAGGCCTTAGGAAATACAGCTTGCTCTGCTTGAGCGTGAGGTCATGGCCCTCGCTTGAGGAGACCTTCTTCTTTGATGCGGTGAATACTGCTATGATATCCATCACCTCTGGCCAGTACTTCTCGCTGGCGACCTGCTCAGCATATGAGTCAGAGCCGTCGGGCTTGCTGCCCTTGGTCCACTTCACAAAGCCGCCCATGAGGCTCCTTGATCCGCTGCCGCTTATCTGCCTTGCTAATATCGATAGTTCGCGCGCCGAGGCTTTGAGGCCAAGAGCCTGCGATGCTGCGAACACTAAAGTCGCCGCTCCTGAAGAGCTAGATGCCAGACCTGTTGATGTAGGGAAGGAGTTGCGCGAGACGATCAGCGCCTTTGCCTTGGTGCCTGAGAGGCTTCTCATCCTGTCTATCACCCTCTTGGAGAGCATCATCTTCTCGTTCTGGGCCCTAGCCTCCAGATCGTGCTTCTCACCGTTGACGTAGATCGCGTCTCTTTTTATCTTTTTTGAAAAAACGATGCTTGTCCTGGTGTTCAGGCTCTCATCAAGCGTTATGCTCAGCGAGGAGTTCATTGGCAGGTTCAGGCGGTTGTTCCTCTTGCCCCAGTACATCACCAGTGCCTTGTTCGGCGTACCTATTGCAGTCACTACCTTGTCGTCCATAAGATCAGTTGTGTTTTTCCCTTTCCCTTAGTATGCGCTCAAGGCCTATCATGCTCCAGAGAGTGTAACTTTTTGGGTTTTGATCCATGTCCCTAATCAGTTCTATAGGATCCGCCCATTTGTAATCCATTATCTCTTCAGGATTAGGGGAGACGTCTCCGTCGTAAGTGCCTGTGAACACATGATCGAACTCGTGCTCTGTGAGGCCCTCGCCAACATCTGTCCTGTAGATGAAGCTGAACTTTTCGTCAAGCTTGCAGTCGAAACCGAACTCCTCCTTGAGCCTTCTGTGCGCAGCATCAGCATTGGATTCACCAACATACGGGTGAGAGCAACAGGTGTTGGACCAGAATCCCTTTGAATGGTATTTCCCCATCGCCCTGCGCTGAAGCAGCGTCTCGCCATTGGAATTGAACACAAAAATCGAGAATGCCCTGTGGAGCCTAGCGCCATTGCTGTGAGCGGCAATCTTCTCCATTGTGCCTATCTGGTTGTCTTTGTCATCTACCAATATTACATCTATCTGTTCATCTGAGGGCATGTAAATGCACTACTCTCATTAGTGAAGGCAGCATTATAAAGGTGACCCTAGCTTCGTCTTTTATCCGCTCATTATGGCGCGTCTACCATTTCTACGAGGTTGTAATCTCCTGATTCTGCGGCTTGACCTCAATATCGCTGAAGAAGTTACGGAACTTGATTAGGTTGCGATCCTCTGCGAGCATCTCCAGATTTTTTGACTGATAGTCAAATGAGAAACCGCTTATGTATATCGAATCCTGGCGCTCGTAAACCTTCCAGAAGCCCAACTCCCTGCCTATTGCCACAAGCTTTAGCGCCTCTGCACCGCTCAGCCCGTAGTGCGATGAGAAAATCTGGTAGGACGGGCCTCTTGCAAGTATGCGCGCATGCTCGTGGACTGCGCCACTGCCGTCCAAATCAACATCAAAGACTGTGCGCTTTAGAAGATTGAGCAGTTCTAGGGCATTTTTCCATGCCGCATCTGTTTTTACCAAGATTCCATCTATGTAATTCATCGCCAGCCTCCCCATGTGCGTTATCACGCTGGAACTCGTGTCGCCTTTGAGCATATCAATTAGCTCTTCCTTTAGGCCTGCAGTAATCTCTACCTCGTTGTACTTCAAGGCAAGCTTGTCCATGTCCGCGCTTGCTTTCACCTTGAACTCCCCTGTGACCACCTTTGCTGCAATGCGCAGCATGGCGTCGCGCTCCTTGGGGATCTCAACCGAGTCGCTAATTATCTCCTTTAGCCTGCTTAGTCTCTGCTCTGGGGTTAAAGATTTAACGTGCAATGAATCTGCAGTTTTTCCGTCCTTCCCTATGTTCTTATGCACAACCAATGTCGTGAAAGCACCTTGGTTAATTGATTCCTCTTCCTTTTATATCTTGGGTTGCTCTTCGTTTACAAAAATTGTTCGGCACGCGCATGTTTGACGGGATTGGATGCCCTGACGCTTTCTGGTCACTTAAATACTAAGCGGGAGTGTTCGACAATATACAAATACCAATTAACCCTTATATAGGGGGTCAGACAAAGGAATCTTAAGGTTTTAGAATGCCAAAACAAATCATATTTCAGAATAAACAGAAGGAGAACATGTGTGTATATATTTCACCTCATTGCGTTAGCAAGTCTTCAATAGAAGAGCATAGAAAGGCTGTAAGAGCCACCAAATTTGACTTGGAGAAGTACATCTGCCTACCAGAGCATAAACAGAAGGAGTTTGCAGGCAAGAAAGTCTGGATAAACAATAGCGACAAAGATGGTTTTTACAAGAAGAATCCTAGGCGTAATGGGACAATTCTTCCGATATCACTGGACGAATTCAATGAACTTTTGAATACTCACCCCGAACAGGCGGTGCGTGTGGTCGTTTATGGTACTGGTAGAGAAAGTGAGATTAGGACCATGTCTGTTGGCAGGAGCGGCTTTATCTATATTGAAGATACAGAGAATGGAGGCGCGAAGCTTGCAGGTTTGATCTCAATTTCTACAACAATATCCAAGGAAGTTGAAATTATGGAGGCATTAATGCCAAATAGGCGTGGGAAACAACCAGAATTCGATGAAGCATTCATCTACTGATACATTACGAACCAGGTGCATACACTTGATTCCGAGACTGGGGGGAACGGGGGATTCACAAAGGGGATGGGATTCCATTTAAATTCCCTAGAAGGGACAATAAATTTGCAGTTGAGGATATTTCCTATGAAGTGCTCTGCGCCATGCAAAATAATATTGTTTGGTGAACATGCTGTTGTCTATGATAAACTCGGCATAGCTGCAGCGATAGACGAAAAAACATTTGTCGAGGTATCTGAGGGTGATGAAGGAATTGAGATAGTGTGGAGGGGCGAGAGCTTAAGAATTTCGGAAACGGAGCTTTTCAACAAGCTTAATCTCTTTAGGCAGTTTTATAAAAACAGAGATTTTGAGAAGTTACAAAGCTTTTCTTATTATGATTCACTAATTGTAGTGATAGCGGAATGTATGAGCAGGTTCGGATACAGGAACCTGAAAATAGAGATTAATTTTGACAAACTGCTAAAGGGGATTGGTAGATCATCTTCTGTATATGTGGCAATGAGCCTTGCGATATCCAATTTTCTGGGCCATAATCTTTCTGTTGAGGAAACAAGTGAGATAGCTTATTTAGGTGATATAATAGTTCATGCTGGTACGCCTTCTGGGATAGACACAAATACTGTGACTATGGGTGGCTATCTTTCATATAGGAAATCTACAGGTATAAATAAATTAAAGATTGGGTATAAACTGCCTCTCATCGTTGTTGATAGTGGTGAATCTTCGCAAACAGGTACAACTATCAAATTAGTTAAGAGGCTAAAGGAGGAAAAACCAAAATACACGGATCAGATACTTAATGAAATAGATTTGATATCTAGCGGTATTGTAGAATCATTGCAAAATCAAAATCTTGAGCAGATTGGAAAACTTATGTACAGAAACCACGAGTTACTTAGAAAACTGGGTGTGTCTACCGATAGGCTTGATTCGATAGTAAAAATTGGAATGGAGAATGGCGCGCTAGGTGGAAAGCTTACCGCAGGCGGTGGTGGGGGATGTGCCATAATTCTTACAAGAAACGAGCAAGAGGCCTTGAATTTGGTAGGAAAATTCAATGAACTTGGCTACAACGCGCTTTACACATTGATAGGAGTTGAAGGGGCAAGAATTGAGTAAGATCATATGCACAAAAAAGAGATTGCAATCAAAAAAGGCAGCGGCGCAATAATAACAATTTCAGTGGATACTTCGGTGAGTTCAGGGAAGATTGCAAAGACCGTCTTTGAGATACCTGGGGTAAAAAGAGTCTTTGAGGTCTCGGGGGCGCACGATATAACTGCGATAATAAGCGCCCCGGACAATCAGGGCATAAATGAGATAGTCGACAAAATACGAGGAATTTTCGGGATAACAAATACAGACACGATGATAGTCCTAAATGACATATCAAGGAAATGATTCATCTGCCCTCCCACTTCATCTCTTCAGTCTCGCGTAATAGCTTTCCACCAGGTCTTGCGATATCCCGTCTAGGAGCGTGAGAATCTCGGTGTCCATCGTCTTTATGGCAATCTCCTTTGCATGCGAAAACCCGACTAGATCAGATTGCAGCTCGCCTCTTTGGGTGTAGATGCTCACGACTGCGTGGCCTTTCACATTCTCGCAAAACACATCAAAAACCTCTATGTGTATGCCTCCACTGCGAACATCTATTGGCTCGGTAGGATGGACGGGACAGGACTTCCAGTACCTGTTTTCCCTTACAAGACCGCCAAACTCCAATATTGAGGAGTTCTTAACTGTGTAGTCTATCCCGTTGGGAGTCGTTATATGTTTTGTCTCCTCCTTCTTTTTGAAAAGCTGCAGCATCTTATGTGCCATATCGCAAAACCTTCTCTTATCTTCTTGTCTGAACCCCTTTAAAGGCTTAATCCAATAGTCGTTTGGTTAATTTTTCTTATATCGACGTCAGGGCAATACTTTATAAAGTTTGGATAAATACTATACTTTGACATCTATGAAGCCGAAGGTCAGCGTAGTAATACCCACAATAGAGGAGGAGACTCTCTTTGATATCATAGCAGAGCTTCGCAAAAAGCTCAGGGGGAGGGTGGAGATAATAGTTGTTGACAAGAGCGGCGACGCTTATTACAACAGGGTGGTGGCAACAGGCGTCACGGTCCTGCGCCAAAAGGACAACGGTGTGGAGCGCGCCCTTATGATGGGGCTCAAGCACGCGCACGGCGAGATACTTGCCAGCACCGATGCGGATGGAACTCATGGCATAGAGGGCATATTCAAGGGAATTGGGCTGGTGGAGCAAGGTAAGGCGGACCTGGTGCTCGGCAACCGCTTCGGAAAGCTGCAGAAGGGATCTATGAGCCTGCACCTTAGGTTCGGGAATGCGTTTCTATCAAAGGTCTACAGTATCATGTACAGGTCAAGGCTTAGCGACGTGCTCACCGGGCTATTTGTGATGCGAAGGGGGGCATTTGAGAAGATACGCGAAAATGCGCCATACCGCGCCGGCATAGCCTTTTTCGCAATTGAGCTGGCGAATAGAGGGTATAAAATAGTTGACGTGCCCATTAATTACTATCCAAGGAAGTACGGTGGCTCAAAGCTCACCAAGTCAAAGATATTCTACGGTGTAAATGTGGCGTCTCACATAATAAGAAAGGCCAGGGACTACAACCCACTGCTCATATTCGGGGGCTTTGGCGTGGTGCTCATAGTGCTCGGCGGGTTGCTTGGCATATACGTGCTCTACAACTACTTCGCCACTGGAACGTTCCTTTTTATAGGCAGGACTCTGATAGCCTTCATGCTAGTAATAGTAGGGATACTTGCCATAATAGGCGGCTTCATCCTCGACCTGCTCCTTGAGATAGAACGGAAGTTAAACAAGTGAAAAGGTACTTCATGGAGATTCTGTAGGGTCAGATGTGCTTTAACAAGTCCTTAGTTTTCCATACTTTTATCTCCTTCTGCCGTGCAAAATGCTTATCCTCACTCCATATGCCATCATTCTTTATGGACAAGGCTAGCGCGATAAATGGGGTATCAGATAGGTCTATTTCTTGCATTATTTGAATTGCTTCATTTATTTTCTTTTTGATAACAAAATCTTCCACAATATAAATTTTGCCCCATATTATTGCCAATAAATGACCTCCTCCCCGCACTAAAGTGCGGGGTTTCCATCTAGAAGAATTTGGAGAGCCGCGCCTGCATCGCTTCAATCTTCTGATATCTATCAAGCGACTGGTTCTTCACGTAATTCTTTGTTGTTTCAAAATCGACGTCGCCCACGCTC
>JAGWGI010000016.1 GCA_028867435.1 Microcaldota archaeon
AGCATCTCTGCACAGACACAGTACTCTCTTAACATGGTAGTCTCGCCCCTAGGTTCTGGCACTACAACACCTACAGGAAGCAGCTTCTACAATGCAAATGCAGTGCAGCCAATAACAGCATCGGCAAACACTGGGTGGTTCTTTAGCTCCTGGACAGGAACCGGCAGCGGCAGCTCCTCAGCAACAACATCATCATCCTCAGTTACACTTAACGGCCCGATAACAGAGCAGGCGAACTTCTACTCAACATCAACATCTACGACCTCGTCGACGTCTACAACCTCCTCCACATCATCTACTTCCAGCACCTCTTCAACATCAACAACGTCTTCGACTTCTACTACCTCCTCAACCTCTACAACCACGATCCCTTCTAACCCAAGTTGCGGTAATTACGTTGGCGATGCAATCTATTCTTCTACAACAACGCTTACATGCAACGTTATAGCTTCAAACACCATATTTATTGCAAGTGGGGTAACAATTAATGAGAATGGATTTTATATGGAAGGCAATTCGTTGTTTAAAAATTCGGGCATTATAACAGATGCTTACTCTGGTGGCTTAGGCGGTGCAGGTGGCAATGGAGGTGCTAACGGTATCTGCCGCTCATCTGAGTCCCCCCCAAGCAGTGGACTCGCAGGAGGTGCTGGAAAAACTAGAACCAGTGCTTATCTCAATGTTATTCTTAGCGGAGGTTCGAGCGGCGGCGGTGGAGGCGGAGGGGGCACAGAAGATAACTGCAACGGATTTGGGGGCAATGGTGGTAATGGTGGTAATGGGGGGGGCATAGTAGAGGCATACGGTGGCAACATATTGAACTTTGGTACTATAAACGCATCTGGTGCAAATGGAGTCGCCGGGGGCTCTCCAGGTTCCAATGGTGGTAATGGGGGAGGCGGCGGTGGAGGAGCTGGGGGCAATGGGGGAACAGTGCTTCTAGCATACACATTTACATTAACCCAGGGAAATGTGCTCGTCAGCGGAGGTTTAGCAGGCGCAGGCGCAGCTGGAACTGGAGGCAGCTTTTATGAAAGTGGTATCAAATGCGACGTGCTTAACAGCGGTGCTGGCGGTAGCAACGCTGGAGGCGGAGGGGGCGGCGCTGGTGGTAGCCATATCGATGGTGATGGTGTAGGTTCTCCGTGTGACCAATACGCTGGTGAGTATGGCGGACTCGGCGCAGGGGGAGCATGTGGAGGAACTGGTGGCAGTTCTCCAAATTACCCTGGTGGTAATGGATGTTCAGGCACTGGAACGTCCTCATCAGGACAAATTATAACAAGGACCTGGACGCATTAGCAGCATAAACTGTTAAACAACTTTACAGTTGGTTACCATATTCTAAGCGACCAGAATTAAAGATAATACACCTCAAATGGCACATAAGAGCAGATGTACAGTACCTCACTTAGGGGTATTGGAAATGGGAGCTGCAAAGCAGGCACTTGTGCACATAATATTTATAGCCTTGAAGTACATAGAAGGATTATTTGCTTTTGCTTAGGTGCAGGCTTGATTGATTACTCTAGCATAGAGAGGAAGTGGCAGGAAGAATGGGAGAAGGCGAAAATTTTCGAGTCCGACCCTGACGATAGGAAATCGTATCTTGTCACTGCCGCGTTCCCGTATGTCAATTCCCCCCAGCACATGGGCCATCTGAGAACCTACGGCACCGCCGACGTGCTCGCGCGCTACAAGAGGATGCAGGGGTTCAATGTCCTCTATCCAATGGGGTTTCACGGCACAGGCACCCCAATACTTGCTATTGCAAAGCGCATTAAAGACAACGACCAGGATCTGATAAGGGACCTTAAGATGTTCCACATCAGCGATTTGGACATATCCAAGATGTCGGACCCGAACTATGTCGTGGACTACATCTCAAATGAGATAGGCTCTGGAATGAGGCTGAGCGGGCTGAGCATAGACTGGAGACGCACGTTCAAGTCAACAGAACCCTTCTTTGGCAAGTTCATAGAATGGCAGTTTGGCATACTTGGATCCAAGGGATATCTCGTGCAGGGAAAGCATCCAGTGGGATGGTGCCCCAATGAGAACAACGCGGTCGGGATGCACGACACTTTGCATGATGTGGAACCTGAGATAGAGGAGGAGACCGCGATAAAGTTCAGGCTATCCGACGAGGATGCGTACTTGATGTGCAGCACTTATAGGCCGGAGACCATCGATGGGGCCACCAATATCTTCGTAAAGAGCGATGCCAAGTACGTCCTCTGCAGGATCGACGGCCAGAACTATTATATTGCAAAGAGTGCCGCGGAATCGCTCTTCTATCAAAGGCAGATTGAGGTGCTAAAGGAGATTGACGGGAGCTCTCTGCTCAAAAGGAAGTGCATAAATCCGTTCAACGGGGAAGTACTTCCTATATTTCCTGGCTATTTCGTAAAAGAGGGCCTTGGCACAGGAACTGTGATGAGCGTGCCGGCGCACGCGCCGTTTGACTATGCTGCCCTTGAGAGGCTCAAGGCAGGCGGCTACGATGTAGGTGACATAAAATACAAGAAGATAATCGACGTGCAGATAGGCCAGTCGCTTGGCGGGGCAGAAACCATGCAGGCAAGGCCGACCCATCTGGACATCCCATCGCTTGCGTATCTTGAGGTGCTCAAGACCGATGTCAACGCGGTAGAGGACATGCTCGAGTTCGCGACAAAGACCCAGTACAGGGAGGAGTCGCACTTCGGGAAGATGCTAATCAAGGGATACGAGGGCATGAGCGAGTCAGAGGCAAGGGGGAGGATAAAAAAGAAGCTTGCTGATGAGGGCAATGCAACCACGATCTACATCATACAAAACGCCCCTGTGATGTGCAGGTGCGGCTACAAGGTGGTGGTCAAGATAGTTGACAACCAGTGGTTCTTGAACTACGGGGACAAACAGTGGAAGGCAACTGTGAAGAGCACCTTCGAAGGTATCAGGGTGCTTCCCGAGAGGGCAAGGAACGGGCTTGCCGCGGCAATCGACTGGATAGACCTTCGCGCTGTGGCAAGGGCGCAGGGGCTTGGGACAAGGTTCCCTCTTGACAAGAGCTTCATAATAGAGTCGCTGAGCGATTCGACGATATACATGGCCTGGTACACGATACTTCACCTGCTAAGGGACCTGGATATGGAGAGGCTCAAGCCGGAGCTATTCGACTACGTTTTCCTCGGCAAGGGGGGAATAGAGGATGTCGCAAAGGCTACGGGTATAGAACTGGGGATTATCAAAAAGTGCAGGGACTCCTTTGAGTACTGGTACACGTATACCTCAAGGCATTCGGGCCCTGATTTGATATTCAACCACCTCACAATGCAGATATTCAACCACGTCGCAATATTCGATGAGAAGTACTGGCCAAAACAGATAGTTGTCAACGGCATGGTGATGTACGAGGGCGAGAAGATGAGCAAGAGCCTTGGCAACATAGTTCCGCTCGCAGATGCAATACGCAAGATGGGTGCAGACCCGCTCAGGATCGTTGAGCTCACAAGCTCTGATCTGTTCAGCGACTCTGAGTACAGGGAGAATGCGATAAACGGGGTGAAGGAAAGGCTGGATTACCTCTTTGAGGTAGTGCGGGGCGTGGACGGAAAGGAATCCGGAGGCCTGGGCCACATTGACTACTGGCTCTACTCAAAGCTCAACAGGAAGATAGATGCAGTGACCGCGGCAATGGAGTCCCTTGAGCTGCGGGAGTATTCTACGGAGGGGCTCTACAACTCG
Organism: Microcaldota archaeon; assembly: GCA_028867435.1. Classification (GTDB taxonomy): domain Archaea; phylum Micrarchaeota; class Micrarchaeia; order Micrarchaeales; family CABMGC01; genus JAGWGI01. The sequence continues at coordinate 3,730 of JAGWGI010000016.1, forward strand.
GTGATTGAGCTTAGGCACTATTTCGAGCGCGGAGGGAGCAATGGCGTGGTAATAAGGGATTTCATGCAGGCTGTGGTGCTGATGATGCAGCCTATGGCTCCGCACTTTGCAGAGGAGATGTGGCACCTGCTTGGCAACTCCAAGTTCGCATCCCTTGAAAAGTGGCCAATCTCGGACAAGGAGATGATAAACGACAAGATCGAAAGCGAGGAGAACCTGGTCTTGCTCGTAATGGAGGATGCAAAAAGGGCATCGGACCTAATAGTCAAGAAAAGCCAGAAGGCAGCAAAGAGAATAGTGGTGGTGGTTGCAAGCGACTGGAAGAGGAATGCGCAGAACTTGCTTTCGCAGACCAAAAATCCCGGGGCGACAATCTCTAAGATCAAGGAAGATGGAATAGACCCGGCGAGTGCGGCAGCATATGTTGGCAAACTTGCTAGGGAGGTCAACAGAATCAGGAAGGTGGAGATAACACAGGGGGAGGAGTTCGCCGTACTTGACGGGGCAAAGGGGTATATCGGGGAAAGTCTTGGAACCTCGATTTTTGTTGAAAAGGAGGGTGAGTCCAAGTCCGCAAGGGCCGAGAGGGCCGCACCGCTCAAGCCAAGCCTTGAAATCGTATTCTAAAGGGTCAGCCCGATTTCAAATTTAGCACTTCCTTGTAGTCGAGTATGCGTATGCCATATTCCTTCTCTATAGATTTCCTCTGCTTTTTTATTTTTGAATCTTCAGTAATCAGGTCTTCCTTTAGCACTATCGCTGTGGCCAAAATTATGCAGTCGATATAATCATTCAAGCGCCTAGATAAGAGATCCGCCTTCTCCACTATGCCTTTATTGTAAAATGGCTCCACTCTAAACTCGCTAGTTATAACTTCTATGGCCTTGGTGGCAAGTTTTGGTGGCAACCTGAGTTTGGCAATTTTTGCTTGAAGCTCAAATAATGAAATCAGACTTACCCCTAGCTCGTCAAAAGTGATTGAGGTTTTGCCTTCATCTATGGCACCTAGCAGATTCGTGCTTGTCTCGACACTTGAAAGCCTGAGCAGGTATGTAGTGTCGACTATCAAGATTCCACCGCCTTTGACAACTCGCCTCTGAATTTTTCAAATTCTTTATTTGCCACTTTCACTACGGTTCTTGAGTGGAGAAGGCGCCTTAGTCCATTATTGTTGGCAAGGCTTCTTTTTACTATCCTATTGAGCACCTTTGATATCGCCTTTGAGCTATTGTACTCCTCTAGGCTCTCCTTTACAAGAGCATCATATACGTCCTTTTCGAGCAATACCGTTGTTCGTCTCACCATCGCACCGCCTAAGATGTTTATATGTCTAAACATATAAATATTAAACCTGAATCCTGCAGACATCGCCTCTGCGCAATTCGACGCAGGCTCTGCCCTAGTGCAGCTTTGCGCCGCAGTTCCTGCAAAATTGCGAGGAGGCAAGCTCCTTTGCTCCGCACGTCCTGCAGAAGACGGAAGTTGAAGCCGGGTTCCCGAATTCCGCCTCGTCGGCAGCAGCATTCTGCGGCGAGACGTCCACTATGTGCTTGTCTAGGAACTTGGCGAACTCCGCAGCCTCGTGCTCGCGCAAGCCGTCCACCACTCCCTCATGCTTGCCTGTGCGCATCGCCTTCTCCCGGTCTATGCCAAGCACATGAAAATGTATGGAAGAGGAGATTATGCCGTGCTCTATCCTCACGCTGGTGATTCTGCGAAACGGTATGACCTCATAGTACTTTCGCATCCCAAGGGCAGTCCTGTAGACTATGATAAGCCTCCTGTTGGTTGCTACCATGGTGGTCGGGGTTATCAGATCCCCGCCAGGCCCGAAGTTGCGCTGCCTTATGGCCATCTCCACCCGCTCTTCAGGAAGCAGCAGGTGCTTGACCTGCTCCACTTCCCTGCGGTCTAGGAAGATATGAACACCGCGACCGTAAATTCCAACTCCCACATGCACACCCACTCCGAGAATAACTGCTCTGCAAAGCTATAAGAAACTGGCAACGGGACATCGCTTTGCGACGAAGTTTAGGGTTTAAATATGTTGGCATTCAATATCTGTTATCGAGAACGCACTTTGTTCTTTTCAGTGATTTCTATGGGTAAATTTCCTATAGCTGACGAGCAGTTATTAGGCAGGGTAGTGGTGTGCAGGAAGTGCAAGGCTAGGAACAAGGCCGGCAGGAAGAGCTGCAGGAAGTGTGGATCAATTTATCTTAGGCCAAAGAGCAAGGAGCTAAGGGTAAAGAAGTGACGCTGAAAAAGTGATCAAATGGTAGAGTTGAACGACATAGAAAAGATGATGTACAAGACGCTCTCTGAGCTCGGAGCCACAAAACCTGAGGTACTCAAGACTGCGGACGATGTGATGAAGAAGAGCAACAGGCCAAAGAGCATGGTCACGAACGCGCTCACAAGCCTTGCAAACAAGGGAGTAATAAAGAGGGTAGCAAGGGAGAAGGCGAGCGGCTACTACATAGTCCAGGCAATATAGGCTGATTTGTTGAGCGAAGGAGACTCTGTAGACTTCATGGCCAAGTACGGCTCCTGGATATCTATAAAGAAGATGAGCATACGGGAGGGCACAAAGCCCCAGGAGATAGTGATGCACCTTGCATCCATTCGCCAGAACATCGACAGGAAGGCGTTCGAGCTGCTTGGCATAGACGTAAAGTCCCTTGACGAGCTTGCAGCAACGTACACAGGCGGGAAGAGAAAGAGCTACAGTGCACTTGCAGAGGTACTAGATAACTTCGGAAAGGAGGATGCGAAGGCATCCATCGAAAAGGCATGCAAGGGCAAGGAGGAGCTAAAGAACATAGCAAATATCTATCTTTTCAGGAGCGTTGTCAAGACCCTTGGATTTGACTTCGATGTCAACCCTGAGATACTCCAAAAGGCATATCCAGAGCTCAAGATCCCAAAGCCGCCAGGAAGGCAGAAGAAGGCGTAGGGATTAATCTACCTCTCTTTCATTCATCAGGCGCTTTATCGCATTTGCATGGCTGGCCAGTCCTCTCCTTTGATATTTTATGATTGCGATATTTGCAACTTTTTCGGCGAGTTCTCTATCAAATTTAAGTGCAATGTCAACTGCTCCGTAGTATTCCTTCTTCTTTACAAAATAATCTACGGCTAGATTACCAGTTTCGGCTGCAAGCCCGTTTTGGCCAGAGTTCATGTAAAATTCAACTCCGGTTAGGGCTAATTTTTGTACCTTGTCCCTGCCAGAATACTCGATTGCGAACTCAAGGGCAGGATAATAGAGATTTATAGAGACGTATGTTCCAATGACCGAATTAAGCATCTCATTTGCGTAATCGTACATTGGAGAGCCCTTGAACTCTGGGCTAAGAGCATCGCGTAAAGCCTTCTTATCTCTTAACAGTGGCATATAATAAAAGAGTGATCCTGGCTTAAAGTCATCACTCATTGTTTTTTTCTTCCTTTTCCCCACCATAACTTACTTAGATCGATTTTGATATTTATAGCTTATGATAAGCTTTTTAAATGTTTTTATAAAATTGAGTATATTAAGTAAATGAAATTATGATCAAGTTCCTGGCATGATTAGATATAATATCTTATGTTTGCAATAGATTATTCGAGGTTTGTGGATGAAGCTTTGGAAGAAGAATTACGAACTCAACAAGGACGTTGAACGCTTCACTGTTGGAAAGGATTATATTCTAGACAAAAATCTGATAAAGTACGATTGTATAGCATCTATAGCGCATGTAAAGATGCTAGGCAAGGTAGGGATGCTAAAGCCTGCGGAAGTAAAAAGACTCGGCTTAGAACTCAACAAAATAATAGAGCTTGACAAAAAGGGACTTTTCAAAATAAAGCGCGAGGACGAGGACTGCCATACTGCAATAGAAAACCATCTTACCAAGCGCCTTGGTGATGTAGGAAAAAAGGTTCATACCGCAAGATCCAGAAATGACCAGTCGCTGACAGCACTAAGGTTGTACTACAGAGAAGAGCTAGAGTCAACAAAGGCACTTGTAAATGAACTAATCAGTTCAATAACTGAGTTCAAGGTGGAATACGGACGGGTTCAGCTACCCGGGTATACACATACCAGAAAAGCCATGCCCTCTTCCGTAGCACTGTGGAGCGACGCATTCATAGATTCTATGAAAGACAACCTGAAGGTTCTGGAATTCGTTTCCGTACTCGTCAATCAGTCGCCATTGGGAAGCGGTGCGGGATACGGAGTGCCGATAAAAATAGACAGAGAGTACACTGCAAGAGAGCTGGGATTTGAAAAGGCGCAAAGCAACCCCATTTATGTTCAAAACAGCAGGGGCAAGTTTGAGCTTGCAATAGTACAGGCACTAGGGCAGGTAATGCTGGATTTGAACAAGATTGCAAGTGACCTGATAATATTCAGCATGCCAGAGTTTGGATATTTCATCCTGCCAAAGAAGTTCCTAACCGGAAGTTCGATGATGCCCCATAAGAACAATCCCGATGTCTTGGAGATACTTAGGGCAAATTACCACGTGGTGGATTCCTACAGTTTTAGGATAAGCGGCATAATCAGTAACCTCATTTCGGGATATAATAGAGACGTACAGCTCACAAAGGAACCGATGATGGACAGCTTTGAAATTGCCGAGACATCGTTAAGGATAGCAAGTCTCTTGTTCAAGGAAATGAAGGTTGATAGGGAAAAATGTGATAAGGCGATGACTAGGGAGCTCTTTGCCACAGAAGAAACATACAAGCTTGTCGAGAAAGGAGTGCCATTCAGGGAAGCTTACAAGCAGGTATCAGACAAGTTTTCTGATCAATCCCGGTAAAGCCCACGCAGCAGTTGAAAACGATCCCTTAGTGTAACATACTCTTCAGGACTATCACCATAATGCCTGTGAACCTGGAAGTGTAGGTGCGTTTCATCGGTTAAACCGGTGATGCTGTACCCCATTACCTTCCCCTGTTTCACAACATCTCCGACATTGGGGCTTGAGGAACTGAGGGAAGGCAAAGTACATAGGTATAAATCCGTAAAAGCATTGGTAAAAAACGTCTGGGGTTAACCGTTGAATAACCATTGAACGCGCCATCCTGACTACGACCACCACGCTTAAACGGTTCCTACAAATTTAGATGAATGCATAAACCCACGGGGTTTCAAAGCTAGTATATTAAATAATTGATTGGACTATTTAGTGGTTGCTAAAATTGGGGAGTTAGGCTAGTCTGGTAGGCTTTGAGCTTTGGGAGTTCAAGACCGGAGTTCAAATCTCCGACTCCCCATCCTGTTTCTAATGAATGGGGCGCTTAATCTTCATATGCTTAAAAATAGTACATAAACAGAACATATTTAGATTTGGGGTCATCAATATTATCAAGTGATTGAATGAATGTTACTTTGAGGGGGAGGATTCTACAGATTCTTGATACCATGGTCAAAGAGGGCTATGCCAATACCAAGTCCGAGGCGATAAGACTTGCAATACTTAATTTTGGTGAGGAACGGATTGGCAAAGAGGTTATGGTGAGGGAGAAACTTGACAAGATTGACATGAGGATAAGAGAGGGCAAGCGAAGAGTGCTTGGCTCCAAGGAAGCTTTGGGTGTTTATGCAAAATACGCTAAGTGATAGACACGTACAAAGCAGAATACGACCAAGAGTGGCCAGGATATTTCAAACCTTTAGATGAAGGTATTAAGTTGAGAGTTGCCAGGAAAGTTGGAAAGATTTTAAATTATCCAATTAAAAGGCACCTAAAGAAAAGTTTGTTTTTTGTAGATGAAGTGGGGCAGTATAGAATTGTTTACCGCATCCTAGAAGATAACATTGTAAGATTTTACTTTGTTGGAACCCATAAAGAATACGAAAAATGGTACAGGCAGGGCTTTTGACTTGTTTATAGGATAAGGAGCTTCGGTTCCTATGGATCTTTTGTGAGACCAACGAATTCGTAGATAAGTATAAATAGGTGTTCTTACAAATTCCTACTGTTAGGTAAGACACATGGAGATTGAAAGGACCGTGAGCAAGAAAGGCCAGATAGTTATCCCCAAAGACGTAAGAGACTATCTCGGTTTAAAATCTGGTTCTGAAGTAATTTTTGAGGTTAAAGGGAAGGAAGTGGTGTTGAGAACGAGGATCTCTCCAAAAGAATTTGTTGAGGAATTCACAAATGTTGGCAAAAAACTAAGGAAACTTGACATGAAACGGATTAAAAAAACTTTGGAGGGGGAGTATGCAGTACGTTGACTCTAATGTCTTTATTTATGCGGTTGTAGCTTATGATAAGACTGTGCGCAAGGCGCGTCTTGCCAAGGAGATACTGATTAGGATAGCTGAAGGGAAGATTTCAGCGGCAACGGCGTCGCTTACCTGGGATGAGGTTGTTTGGAGCATAAGGCGCGAGTTAGGATCTGGAATTGCGACTGAGGAAGGCAAAAGGTTCCTTGAATTCCCGAATTTGAAGATACTCAGCATTGATGAAACCGTCGTCTCCAGAGCGCAGAGGCTTGTTGAAATGGATCATCTTAAACCAAGGGATGCAATCCATGTAGCATGCTGCGTAGAAAATAACATCCGTGAGATTATTAGCGATGATACGGACTTGGACGCATCCAATGAAGTAAAAAGGATTGGCTTGGATAAGGCGTAGCGGGCCACATATTCAAATTTTGAAACTCCACGTTCAGATCTAGGCTCCCAACTTCTGTTTTGAGGGCAGGCATCCTTGTTATGATACAGGCCCCTTTTCTCTGGAAATAACGCCTACCTTCCCACTCCATCATATACCAGAACAGTGCCTATCTCTGTAAACACGAATATCTTGCCGCTTATTGTCGCTGTGCCGTATGTTTCCACGCCGTGCTTGTTATGGAAATGATCCTCAAGACCTTTTGTGGTGCTGAATTCTTGGACATCATGTTTGCATGCTGGGCATTTAAGTCCGTGTAAGTCGCCTTCGACCATTGTTTCCTTTCCTGCCAGTATAAGCCCGTGGAGTTTGCGCGTTGCCCATTCCCAATCCCCTTTAGTCCCATTCTCTGCAGCATTTATCATGTCACTCCTTTTGAACGATTTATCAGTAGAAAAATCATTTCTGTCTCCCTTGAGTGCCATTAGCTCCGCAATCTCTTTTCTCGTCGAATTATGCATTTTCATTCGCACTTCTAGATCGTCGCTTCCGGGCAGGCGCACTGCCGTAACAGTCACAAGGAATGCGTGCTTATGCATGGGGCCTGGCTTTTCTGCACTGGCTGGCCAGTCATTAGGCTTGTCATCTTGTGACACCCATATGTTCACAGTGCTAGTACCCCATTCTGGTGAGAAGAGCTGCGTTGCCCTTAGATCATAGTGCCCGTTTCTATCTATATCCATGTATTCTGCAACGCGCTCGGCGGCAAGCCACGCCCCCATTGGCACAATTTCTACTAGTTTTCCATATACCTTTTCGTTATGCTCCTCCCTTGTCTCTATTATACCTCTTGACAGTATGAGCTTTGCCAGCTCCTCTTCCTTATTTGCTATCTTGCGCGCCCTTTCTGCAGTATAGGGTTGCCCATCTCTTTCAAGGACATCAGCCAAAAACCTTTCCACTTGCGCGAACCTCGTTTCGGTCTCAGCAAATTTATTGGGGTTGTTAAGCCGCTTCCAGCAATCCATTGCGATACCAAACATCATTTCTGTAGTGAAGAACGAACTTTCACTCTTAATCGATATTTCTCCTATGCTCACAGCACATTTTGCTATGGTATCTAGTGCTTCGCCTGAAACCTCGAGCCTTTCTTTAATATCTGGGCGCTGTGCCCCCTTTTCTTCCATGCGAGCCCCAAATTGGCCCATAATACCAGCATCGATTAATGACCCCCCCTTTAAACCCTGATGGTAAAGGTCCCAAGCCCCTTTTAGTGTTGGCAAATCCCATATGAGACGTATCAATTCTGTTTGGCTATCATCATTTGCCAAATCGAAATTTATCTTTCCGGCAGTTTGAAAAATATGATTAACAATCAACTCCGTTGTCCTCAAAGCCCATTTTATATCCTCTACCTTTTTGGTACTCCCTGCTTCAAGGACCGTGGACTCTATATTGTCAATGACCTGCTTGATGTTGCCCTCCTTCATCAGCTTATCAACACTGCGCCTCAGTTTGCTTATGTCTCCTTCGTCTTTCCGCCCACCACTAAACAAAAATGCCATTTCTATCGAATTTCATGGGATTTCTCCTTTTATATAGTTGCGTTGCTGTCCGTTTAATACCCATTCGCTAAGTCTTCCAAACTTGTTGGGGGAGTTAGCTACTAGATATTAAAACTTAGTTGCAAAGATAAAGCAAAGAAACAACAAAGAAACAAAGAACGCAAGACATACAATAAGGTGCTGCATTATGCTAAAGCCATACGGATACCTAGGACTGGTGCTGATACTTCTCGCCGAGATCAACTTCTCGCTTAAGGTTATGCCGTTTGCCTCCTGGTACATAGTCATTGTCTGGTACGGATTCATACTCTTCGTGGACAGCCTGGTCTACAGGATCAGGGGGAGATCTCTAATCTCCACATACCCCAAGGAATTCCTGCTGATGATACTGGTATCTTTGCCGTTTTGGCTCATCTTTGAGCTCTACAACCTCTTTACACTGAGCTGGTATTACCTCAACTACGTCTGGTATGTGCACCTGCTCGACTTCACCACCATAGTGCCTGCTGTGCTCGAGACCTTCTCGCTACTAAACGCGCTTGAGATAGGCAAGAAATTCGACAGAGTGAGAAAGGCGATGCATCCGCAGGGCAAAGGGAAGCTGTTTGGCGTGAACGCGATTAGGCTGCTGGTTGTACTTGGCGCCATTGCCGCAATGGTGCCGTTCATAGCCCCTGGCCTGGGATTCATGTTCATCTGGATAGGGCTGTTTCTCTTCTTGGATCCGCTCAGCTACCTTATTGGAAGGCCAAGCGTGGTAGAGAAGGTAGGTAGTGGGACTCCAAGCGTCCTGCTCAGGCTCTTTCTCTCAGGAATAATAATGGGGCTGCTCTGGGAGCTGTGGAACTACCAAGCGTATCCCAAGTGGGTGTACAGCTTTCCTGGAGCCGCGAGCTCAATAAAGCTCTTTGCAATGCCGCTGCTTGGCTATCTTGGGTATCTGCCATTTGCGCTAGAGGCGTTCTTGTTCTATGCCCTTCTGCGCTCATTTGTCTTTAGAGGGCACAACGAGCTGATCTCGATTTGAGGCTGGCCATTGCGCCTAGGCTCTCTTGTCTGATACAAGTTCCTCCTTTTCTGTAGTTACCTCAACCACGACCGGCTTGTCAGAAACGTTCTCAATGGTGTTCCAGTAGCCCTTGCCATTCGAGTGCACAGACTCAAACTTCTGGCCCTTGCCATAGAAATCAACAAGGCTAATCTGCCCATTTTTGTGCCTGTAGGTGTATTTTACTGAGTCTTTTTCGCCCTCCAGAACTATTATCTGCTCAAGCACGATTCCAGGATGCGGCCTTAAACCCTCTTTGTCAAGCCCCTGTACGCCAGTTGATGTGCTCTTGTGCGGATCTATTTGTATCCTCGCCACAGTTTTGACTACCTTTGATATTGTATCCCTTGATATCTCTACCTTTTCTCCGTAGTGCTTTTTCTCGGCCTTAAATCCCCAATTTACACGCTCCATGTGGCTAGTATCTGTTTTCACATTTAAATAGCTAATTGACTAAACGTCGCCTTCGCAGGCTTTGTTACGCAAGCCTTATTTTTGCAACAAATCCGTCTTTGTAGCAAGTAATAAAAGGCTTTAATGAGAAGGCTTTGCAGGGAATGAAATGACTAAATTGCAACTTGCTGTCATAGCCTTCGCCGCTCTGCTTGTGCTCTCACCTTTGGTATACGCCTTTGGCTATGGAACCTCAAGCATCTCGTTTGCGCAGGGCTCGCTCAACCTTATGGCTGGTGCGAGTGGCTCTGTGGGCTACACTGTAAATCTGGCAAGCGGCAGCACCTGGGGGACGGATTTTGTCATAGCAGACCAAAGCCAGCTTGCATCAGAGGGAATAATGGTGAGGGCAAGTGCCGCTTCAGGAGACCCCCCTTATTCAGGGACCCTTTCCGTATCGCTGGGCTCAGGTGTTTCGGCAGGGAAGTACTCAATAGTGGCCATGGCAACAGGAGATGATCCTTCATCAGGCAATGCAACACTTACCCTTAATGTTGCAGCTGCGCAAACAACAGTGCAGCAGACCACAACAGTGCAGGCGGCAAACGGGGCCAACGGCACAACTACCGCGCAGCCAAAGACCACTATTATCCCTACGCCAGCTCAAAGTGTGAACGGAACGGCATACCCGACAGTTTCATACCAGCCTGCACCTGGCAGTGGCCTTGGTCTGATTGCCGGCGCGCTGATAATTATAATACTGATTGTCACAGGATACCTTGTTGCAGCTAGAAAGGCCATGCCCGTAAGGCTCACACTGATCGGGGTTGCGCTGATATTAATAGGGATAGTCGCATGGCTCTACGGAGACTACAGCGGCGGGAATCTTGCATACATCTGGGGCGGAGTTGCTGCAATAGTGATAGGGACGCTTGTTTGGATCTATGCAGATGCGATAAGTGGAACCTTTAAGTCTGCAGGGTCAATGGCTGCAATCCTTGGGATAATACTGATAATTGTCGGGACTGCAATCTGGCTGTATGGGGACTACTATGCAGGCGGGAACATGGCTTATATCTGGGGAGGAGTGGTGCTGCTGATTGTAGGAACCGCGGTATGGCTGTATGCGTACAGGGTAGTTGGGAAGAAGGGAAAGAAGTAAACTGCAAACAACTGTAAACCAGAGGGCTTTTGAGTTGCTATCGCAGTGACTCTGACTGGCTTTGCGAGAGCGAGTTGTAGCCACAGTAGTTCCATTGTCCGGCCAAGCTGCCTAGGGCTGTTGCAAATCTCTTCTCTTGGTATTTTTCAATCAGCCTGAGAACCTTTTGCCTCTCCCACACACCAAGACCGTTTAGGAATGAATGCTCAATCTGGTAGGGGTGGACCCTAAAGCCCTTGAATGGATTGCCGCTCAAGTAGCTCTCCCGCTTGAGTGCGTAGAGCATCTCGTGCTTTAGCAGATCCTGCAGGCCTGCGTAGAATGCTCCCTTAATCCTCGGATTGTCTGCAAGCAGCTTTGAGAGATCCTTTTGCAGTTTCGCGCTATCAGAACTCTGCCTGCCGATCGGCTTGAAAATTAGGTTCCATTTACTTGACGGGGGTTTGCGCTTCTCTGGCATGAACTCTATTTCCATGTAACCACCTTCCGCTTGTGCGAATCTTATTTGTAGTTGGATTCGCCAGCATATAAAGAGTTCGGTATCTATAACATGGTAAGAGATGGGTGAAGGTAATGTGATTGCATGGATGGAGTAGTTCATTTTGAGATACCGGCAATGAATGTAAAGAGGGCGAAGGATTTCTACACCTCGATTTTCGGGTGGAATGCTGAGGATTATCCTCAAATGAATTATACGCTCTTCCACACCGGAGAGGTGGATAAGAAGACAAGGATGCTCAAAAAGCCAGGCATGATAAACGGTGGCATGATGAAAAGGAACAGTAAAATTAAATCACCAGTGGTCTACATGTATGTCAAGAGCATTTCAGCCACCTTAAATAAGATAAAAAAGCAGGGAGGCAAAGTAGTCACTGGCAAGACGCATGTATCTGGGAACATGTACACTGCATACTTCAAGGACAGCGAGGGCAACATAATGGGACTGGCCCAGGGTATGATGTAGGATTTGGATGCCATGGGGACTTACAAGCTGAAGAACCCGCCGCAAACAGTTGGGAATCCAAGACTTAAAAATCTTTTTAAAGGCTAGTGCAGATATAGTAGCATGCAAATAGACCAGTTCACTGCCATCGCCGTAACGTCCATCACATTTGTGCTTAGCGTGGGGCTCTCGTATCTGATGACCAGGAGCTACCTGAAAATGAGGAGCGTTAGCAGGCTCTTTTGGGGGCTGGGGCTATGGATATTTGCGATCAGCGTTCTAATCGAGCTTGTATTTTCCCTAGGCGCCTATTCTGCCCTTCTGATGCAGGCATACCTTGTGCTTGTCGCACTGCTTGTGCAGTTGCTGGCCGTTGGATCTGTCAGCCTGCTCAAAAATCAAAAGGTAAGGTATGCGTACTATGCATTTACGATTTTTGCAGCGGTGCTTGTGGTATATTCGGTTGCTGCAAGCAGCATAACCGACCTGATCATGAATTACGTGGTAGGTGGTATACCGCCTAACCTGGTGATTTACGCCTCCACGATTGCAACAGTGCCCGCAACTTTTGCTATAATAATCGTGGCGGCTCTGAGCTACCTTAAGAAAAGGGACTGGAGGATGCTGAGCGTAATAGTCGGGGTAATCACAGTTGCCATCGCCGGCACCCTCTATGTGGTCTCGCTCCCTGCCCTCCTCTACCTTGCCGAGTTCATCGGCATAGTTCTGCTATGGCTGGGATTTATCGGGCCTGAAAAGAAATGGGTGCTGAATTGCTAATTGTGGGCTTCGACAGATTCCTTATGGGCTTTTCGCTATTTGTGCACATAATACTTGCCGTGATAGGGGTGGCTCTGCCGCTGATAATACTAATCGCCGAGTACCTTGGCATAAAGTACAATGACAAAGATTATGCGGTGCTATCAAGGCGCCTGATGGTTGTTTTCATCGTGCTCTTTGCGGTAGGCTCGGCATCCGGCATCCTTGTTGCCATCAATCTCTTTTTGCTCTGGCCAACGTTCATGGCACTAGTTGGCCAGGTGGCAATACTGCCAGTATACATCGAGGTCTTCGCCTTCTTCCTAGAGTCCATATTCATAGGGATATATGTATACTCAAGAAACAAGTTCGCAGGCAAATACTCACACGTGCTTGCAGGGATACCCATAGCAATAGGCGCAGGCATGTCTGCTGTGATGATAACCATGCTAAACGCTTTCATGAACACTCCTGTGGGTTTTGACATACCTACATACCTACACAACGCTACGATTACGGGAGTGAGCCCTCTTGCAGTATTCGCCTCGCCGTCAACTGGCATGGAAGTTGTGCACGTTCTGGTAACCAGCTATTTCGCAGGCTCTTTCATCTTCGCAGGGTACATGGCATACATGCTCTTTAGGAGCAATGACGAAGACAAAAAGAGGTACTACAGAAAAGCGCTTGCTATGATCCTTGCAATCAGCACGATCTTCACCTTCGCATCCGTGATAACAGGCTCGCTCTCCATCTCCTCCCTGCTCACCACCCAGCCCGAGAAGTTCGCTGCAATAGAGGGCAACATCTATCCTCAGGCGTTCGCACCTGAGAGGATAGGCGGGATGCTAGTCGGCAACACGCTCCAATACTACATCCCGATCCCGAACCTGCAGAGCATACTTGCCACAGGGAGCGCCTCAGGCATGGTGCCAGGGCTCGCCAGCTACCCGCGCGACACCTGGCCGCCCCTGTTTATCCACGACCTCTTCGATATTCTGGTTTTCCTTGGCTTTGCGATAGGAGGATTCCTGCTGCTGATAATGCTGCTCAATCTGATCAAAAAGGACCCGCTTGGCAATGGAAAGGTTCAGTTGCTCCTTGCCTTGTGCGGAGTTCTTGCGCTCGTGCTTGTCGAGACCGGGTGGGTTATGGCAGAGGTCGGGAGGCAGCCTTGGATTATATACAACGTGATGAGGGTGAGCCAGGCCGCAAACTACTCAGCATCTGTACTGCCTTTCACGCTCGCGATACTTCTCTTCTACATTTTCATAATGCCCTTCACTGTGATAGTGCTGAAGAGGATATTTGGGGAAAGGCCTCTTGAGGCAGAACTGGTGAACAAATGAATCCGCTGTACATAATAAATTACCTAATCTTCTCGGTCTTTCTAGTGCTCCTTTTGCTTGAGGCAGGGGTTGCGATAATGATGCTCCTCTACTACAAAGAGTACAAGGATAGACTTAGGGGGTATTTGATGCCGATCTGGGAGGTGGACAGCACGTTCGCAGTTTTCTATCTGGTGAACTTCGAGGCTACCTACCCCAAGCTGCTGACCTTCCTTGGGGGCATGTACATAATACCCCTCTTTCTCGCCTTTCTCTTCTTCATGCTAAGAAATGCCTTCCTTGTGTACAGTGAATATATCGGCAAGGAGCACAAGAGAGATCTCTATACCAAGATATACGGAGGCTCTACCTTGGTCGTGGCATTCCTTGTGATTGCGGTGCTCAGCTCAGGGGTCAGCGGCTTTGGGGTCAACGTGTCTGAGGGCACAGGGCAGATAGTATCGATGCTCATAAATCCATTTGACATCTCGGTGTTCCTTTGCTCGATTCTCATCTCGTTCTTCCTTGCGGCAAGCTACTTCAAGATACCAGAGGCAAAGACCGACAGCCTCGTCGCACTTCCTTTAGCCTTCATACTGATGATCTCGGCATTATTCGCCTTCGTTCCGGCAATGTTCTCGAGCATGCTTGGCCTGATCTACCTTCCGATAATCTCTGCAGCACTGATGCTCGCAGCTGTTGCGTTCCAGGCAAGGAACAGTCCATATGCTGCGCATCTGGGAATACTCTGGCTCTTTGTATCGATAAATTTCTTCGGGATTGTGGAGTATCCGAACTTCTTTGGGGATGTAAACATTACCACCTATCTCACTAACGCAGCTGCTGCGGTGCCTACTGAGCTGGTGACCGTTGCAGGTGGCATTCTGATTGCAGTATCAATCACATATCTTGTATATCTAAGTTATGTGAAACGGGAAGGCAGGGGTGGGTACTGAGAGTTTGCACTATCGATAGGCTTTAAAAGTTTGATTGAGAAATAGTTTTGCTCATTTTGCCTCAGTAGCTCAGTGGTAGAGCGCTTGTTTTGTAAACAAGAAGTCGGGGGTTCGATTCCCTCCTGAGGCTGCCTTGTAAGGTTCGATCTGAAGATAATTTGGGGGTAAAAAGCTACCGCCAAATTTCGATAAAAATAGATATTAACAATAGTACAAAACAAGGGTTGAAGGTAAAGAGACTACCATCTTTTACCTATCTTAACGGCCTCATCTCTTATTACTATGAATTTGTTCCTGACATCCTGCTTTTTCAGCAGGCGTCATCCCTAATGACATGTGGTCCCTTATGAAGTTGTAGTAGATCGGGAGCAGATTTATCTGCAGCAGACCCCTTCTATAGTTCTTGAAACCCCTCCTCTGGTGGGTCTTGCTCCTTATGAAGTTCTGGAACCTCTCTATCATGTTGTTGTTCTTCTTGTCCTCGAAATCCTTGCACCGATGGCAGTTGTTGTAGTACCACCAGACTCCAAACATCATCTTTATCATGGCGGGGTACTGGAACGCACCGTCGAACACCATATCGTTGGTGTTGGGGGATTGCATCCGGCGGGGTCAGGATTGTAATGGGAAAGAGGGATATCAAAAAAGTCGGGGATGGCGAGGTCATGGTGGCTCCAATGACTACTCCAGACTACATTCCTGCGATGGCAATGGCTGCAGCAATAGTGACTGACGAGGGAGGGATCACCTGCCATGCTGCAATAAATGCTAGGGAGATGAACAAACCATGCATTGTCGGCACTGAGATAGCCACCAGTACATTGCATAATGGTGACCTAGTAGAAGTAGATGCAAACAAGGGCATTGTCACTAAAATTCGTGCAGGAAAGCGATCTACCTCCGGTAGACGAACCTGACCAGAAGGTACGCTGCGAATGCTATGGCAGTCACAAAGAAGCTGACAGGATAAGGTTCGTAAAAAGAGATGAAAAGACCTGCCCAGGTCGCAAGCAGGGCAATTATCACCGAAATTGCTATCGCATAGATGGGCTTCCTTGAAAGCCTGATTGCAGTTGCTGCTGGAGTGACCATTAGCGCGAAGATTAGCAGAACCCCCACTACCTGGATTGCGATCGACACAGCTGCGGCAAGCAGTACCATGAAAATCACCCCAAGGAGCGTGACCCTCAGGCCCTTTGCCTCTGCAACTTCCTCGTCAAGCGATGCGAATAGGAGGGGCCTGTACACCAAAGCGGTCAGTACAAGGATCGCAAAGCTCACTGCCACCGTTATCAGAACGCTTGTGCCGCTTATCCCAAGTATCTCACCAAACAGAATAGAGTAGGCCTCGGTCGCATAGCCTGTGTATAGGCTGATGAACAGCACGCCAAGCCCAAGGGCGAATGCGAGCACAGAGCCTATTTCCACGTCGCGATGCGATGCGCTCTTGCCTAGCACTGCAATTCCAGTGCCTGCTGCAGTGGTAAAGAGGAGCAGGCCGAACACTGGGTTGATGCCGAGCAACACTGTTCCTGCTGCACCTGCAAATCCTATCTCGGATAGAGCATGGGCAGCAAATGAGGATTTGCGCAGTACTACAAGATACCCAATTATTCCTGCGACTATCGCCACCACTGTGCCTGCCTCAAAGGCATGCTGCATGAACTGATAGCGCAGGACCGCCAAAATGGCTGAGAATGGATCAATGCCGAGTAACATAATTCTAATCACCGTGGCGGTCCTCGCCGCCTACAACTACTATGTTTCCCCTTGAATCCCGCAGGACCTCTACGCTGGTCCCATAAAGCGCGCTAAGCCGCTGGGATGTGAGCACCTCCTTTGGGGTGCCTGTTGCGACCTTGCCGTTTGCCACGTATATCACCTTGTCAAGGAACTGTATCAGGGGATTTATTTCGTGGGCCACTAGGAATGCAGTGGCATTTCGAGACTTCACAACCCCATGGATTAGCTCCACAAGGTCCTTGATGCGCTTTAGGTCAAGGTTTGATAGGGGCTCATCGAGAAGCAAAATTTCAGGATTGCTCACTAGCGCCTCTGCAAGAAAGACCCTCTGCAACTCGCCCCCTGACAAAGAGCCCAGCGATTTGCCGCCAAGTTCTGCAGCACCTACGGCTTGCAGGGCATCCAAAACCGCCATTTTCTCTTCGCGTGAGGAAAATCCAAAGCCCAGCTTATTGGCAGAAGCCGCAAGGCGCACCAGCTCTGCGCACTCTATGTTGGTCTCGTTGTCGATTGTGTGGCGCTGTGGTATGTAGCCAATTTTCTGGTTTCCCCGCCTTGGCTTTTCCCCGAATACATTTATCGTTCCGCCAAGCGGCTGCTGGAGACCGAGAAGAAGGCGGAACATTGTCGTCTTGCCAGCACCATTTGGCCCGATCACTGCAACAAACTCCCCTCTTTTGATGCCAAAATTGGCATCCCTCCAGACCGGCTTCCCTCCATAACCAACAGTCAGGTTCTTGGCCGAGACTATTTCGTCGCTTGTGCCCATTTTCTCACCGAACCAATGTACTTGTATTAAGTGCACTCTGCAGCTGTAGCAGCTGTGCACTCATCCACGCCTGGAACGTCATGCCGGAAGGCTGTATGGTTTCTGTGACCCCGACCATAGTAATATTATGCTGCGCTGCTATCTGCTTCATCTGCTGCGTCAAGGGCGTGAGAGTCTGCTCGTTGTATACCAGAACGCTCACGTTTTTGCCCTCAAGCTGGTTCTCGAATGCTATGATGCTTTGGGTGGGTGGATCCCCGCCTTCTGCAACCGAGTCCATGAATGAGGGGGGGGAGATTAGGTCAAGGCCGGTGGCATTTGCCAGGTACACAAAAATGCTCTCGGTGGAAGCCACCTTTGTACCCCAAAAGTGCTGCTTGATCATGGCCATTTGCCCATCGAGCTGCGCTAGGGAAGCCGTGACACTTGAGTATCTTTGCGCGTAATAACCTGCATCCGAAGGGTCTATCTTGACAAGATCCAGATACATTTGTTTTACCGTTTTATTTACGTCTGTTGGGTCATACCAGAGATGGGGGTTTGAGCCATTGGGCACGGCAAGTAAATCGGCCACGTTCAGCACTGTCTGGTTCGGCACACTGCCTGCCGAGATCAGCCTAAGCGCCCAATCATCGTATCCAACCCCGTTCACTATCACGATGCTTGCATTTGCAATCGCCCTGGCATTTGCCGTGCTGCTTTCATATTCGTGTGGATCTGCATTTGGATCTGTGACGATGCTAGTCACGTTAACGTGTGCTCCGCCGAGCTGCTGTGCAAGGCTTCCCCAAAAATTCTCGGCAGCCACTATCCTTATCACCCTGCCAGGGCTGTGGTTTGATGGAGCGGTTGCGGGTGAATTTGGCGGTGGAGGATTTGAACTTATCAAAAAGAGGCCTATTACTGCAGCCATGATTATTATCAACGCGGAAAGCCCGATAGTGCGGTATTTATTTTGCCAGGTCATGCTATCATTTTAATAACTATTTAAATATTAATTAATAACTGAATATTAATAAATATTGCGGAATAACTTATTAATGTCCGGAAGGTAGGATTTTATTAACCTGCTTTGCGGATACCATATGGGAAGTGAGGATTTGGAGATATTGAGCATCTCGATAGACAAGGATGCGCTTAGGCAGCTTGAGGAGGTGCAAAAGCGGCTTGGATACAAGAGCAGGTCAAAAATGCTAAGGAACGCAATCCTTGGCATGGTGCATGACTACGAGGCATTCGATGCCCTAAAAGGGGAGGTGGAGTGCATTTTCGTGCTCACATACAGCGAAGCTGAGAAGAATCATGTTTCCGATGTGCTCCACAGATTCGGGAAGGTGATAAAGACCGAACTGCACCAGCACCACTCTGGAACGTGCATAGACATACTAAACATAAACGCTCCGGCAAAAAAGACGCGAGAATTCTTTGGGGTACTGAAGAGGAACAAATGTATATATTCGGTAACATACTCGATCATAAGGGACACCAAGTAGGATATGCCTTGTGGGCTAGCTTGAGGCCATTAAACGGGGAATGAGTCGCTTAATGACCTCCTCCCCGCACTAAAGTGCGGGGTTTCCATCTAGAAGAATTTGGAGAGCCGCGCCTGCATCGCTTCAATCCTCTGATATCTATCAAGCGACTGGTTCTTCACGTAATTCTTTGTTGTTTCAAAATCGACGTCGCCCACACTC
>JAGWGI010000042.1 GCA_028867435.1 Microcaldota archaeon
ACGTATAACGCATACCGGCAGCCAAGACGAAAGTCTTTGTGCCACCATTGATGGCGAATAGTCGTTTGTAGGAATCTGGGAACAAAAATTATTAAATGTTGGTGATGTTATGAATTAGGTTGCGGGGAGAAATCAACATAGTCGTTTTTATTAGACAGTTGTGCTAGGTGAATTGAAGGCGTTTATACCAGAACCGTCAGCAAAGTAGTCTCAGCAAAGCGTTTTTATAGATACTAAACATATTACCGATGCTGGTATCTTGTCTGAGACAATTAGCAATGCCCCTGGAAAAGAAAGCGCCGTAACGCTAGCAAGCATGTTAAAGGGGATTCGCCTAGGTAGGAAGGTTTCTGTGCTTTTTTCCAGTATACACATGAGGGGCCTCTCGGACAAAAAGCTCCACAAGAGGATAATAGGGGTTGAATTCCAGTACAGGAACTATCTCTCAGTACAGAATTCTGATTCGAGCTTTTACTACGTCTTTTACGATACTGCAAGCGTTAGGCGCGAGGCAAAAATAATAGGCAGGATAGGAAAGAGTCTGGGCTTTGCAAGGGGGGTAATAGAGAAATCTGTGATGGCCGGGAGTTCTGCCGTTGATTTTGCCAGAAAGATCGAAAGATACGATCTCTCCAAAAAGAGCCTGCCTGAGCTTTTGGGGCTTTTCCTAGAATTTGTGAACAGGGAAGAGGCGATAATGCCTGTTACCGTAATCACTGCGGCAGTAGAGCTGTATTTAGAGGGAGAGCTCAAAGAAGCAATAGCTAAAGAGCTTGGAGGGAATAGCGACGTAGAGTCGTTAATGATTGCCCTCACTACTCCAGATCGCAGAAATGTGCCATACGAGGAGCAGGTCTCCTTGCTCAAGATCGCCATGAAGATGAAGAAGTCTAAGGTAGGGCCCGACATAAGAAAACACGTAAAGGAATACGGCTGGCTGGGTTCCAGGTTTGATGTTGGAGAACCATGGACTGAAGAGGAGGTAGAAGAGAGGGGGAAGTCGATTGAGAGCCCAGACGTCATGCTGGGCTGGCTGGAGCAGGAGGAAGAGGAGGCGAAGAGGAGCTTTTCAGTTATTGCCAAGAGGCTCAAACCCTCAAGTAAATTGGTAGAACTTGCCAAGATGGCAAAAGAGTTTACATGGCTGAGGACCTATAGGACCGATGCGCTAAATGAGGCGCTTGGAAGAGCAAAAGGGCTCATAGACGAAATAGGTAAGAGATACGCTCTGCCATACGGCTATTCGCACTATCTCACAGTGGAGGAGATTTTGGAAGGCAGGATACCAAGTGGGAGTGAGATAGAGCAGCGAATTAAAAAATTCGCTTTCGTCTTTACTGGATTGAAGGGAAAGGTACTAACTGGCAAAGAAGTAGACAAAATCCAAAAGTTTGCAGAGGAAACGCTTCTGGGCTTTGGAGCGCCAGGAGGCGGAGTTGTAAAGGGGATAGTTGCTAACAAGCCGTTCAAGGCAATAAGAGGCATTGCGAAAATAATCAACAGCATAGAGGATACGAGTAAGCTAAAGGAGGGAGAGATACTTATCGCTACAATGACAGAGCCGAACTTCATCCCTGCTATGGAGAGAGCCTCAGCATTCGTCACAAATGAAGGAGGAATTCTCTGTCATGCGGCGATAGTGAGCAGGGAGATGAAGAAACCATGCATAATTGGCACCGGAACTGCTACAAGGGCATTTGAGAGCGGAGATGAGATAGAGCTTGACCTGGAAAGTGGCACAGTAAAAAGAATCGAGGGACAAGGACCTTGGCATAGTGATAGGGAGAAATTGGCAAGGGAGATGGATAAGGTAAATCTCAAGACTCTGGTGAGCAGGGAGGGAATGCCATTTGCCTCTGATCTCTGGGGCCCGGGTTCTGCTTTCAGGAGCGATAGATACTTCCAAAGAGTCCTCTGGGGCAAGAAGGGCAACGCACCAGACAACTGGGCGTTAATTGGCAGATATGCAAGCTATGACATGGATTCTATTGCGAAGACGGCAAAAACAATCACTGAATATACCAAGAACAGGCCACAAGCGCTGCTAGCCCATGCAATGATGGGCAGGAAGCTTGGAGCCAAGCTGGAAAAATTCACACTGAAGATCAAGGAGGGAAATTTCAAGGGAGTGCCCAAGGAAAAACTAATTTCTCTGCTCAGCGAGTTTCTTGAGCTTGTCAGCGCAGTTGTGCCGTACCTAACCACAGTGCTTGCTATTGAGCGGCATCTGCAGGATACCATAAGGGAAGGGATACTAGAGATTGTAGAGGATAAAACGGATATCAATCTAATGATAGTCGAACTGACCAGCCCACCAGAGCATGATGCGGTTTACAAGGAAAGAGTGGATCTACTTAGAATCGCGGAGAGATACCGCTCGGGAAAGGGCATTGAGAAGGGGATAGACAGGCACATAGACCAGTATGGAAACGTATGCATCAGATGGTGCATGGGTAGGCCGTGGACGCATGAGGAGTTAAGGCAAAAAATCTATGGGATAAAGAACCCGAAGGAAGAACTTGAGAAACTCGCATCGGAAGAGAGGAAGATAAATTCAGATTTCGAGAAGTTCGAGCATGCGCATCCTGACAGAAAAGAGCTATTTGAGTTCATAAGGATCGCGAAGTGGTATGTCTGGCTCCGCACTTACAGGACAGAGGTGCTCAGTGGGGCGATAGCAAACATCTATCCGCTGCTATCTGAGATAGCTGTAAGGTTTGGGACTGACCTTGATGGCATAAGGCACTACACGATAGCAGAGATACTTGAAGATAAGAGACTGGGCGATGTGGAGATTGAGAGGAGGAAGGAGGCGTTTGTCGTTTTGCTGCTTTCCAAAAAGAAGTACATCTTTTCTGGAAGCGATGCGAAGTACTTCATAGACCACTGGGAGAGAAAGCATCCGATTGCAAGAGAGATCAAGGGCACGGT
The DNA here is from genome assembly GCA_028867435.1 of Microcaldota archaeon. Lineage (GTDB taxonomy): Archaea > Micrarchaeota > Micrarchaeia > Micrarchaeales > CABMGC01 > JAGWGI01. The sequence goes on from JAGWGI010000042.1 coordinate 2,932, forward strand.
TGCAAACAAGCCTGTTGGTAGCAAGATAGGCGTTGCAAAGATAGTGCTCAGGATTAGGGACGTTCCAAAGGTTGGCGTTGGAGATATACTTGTTGCACCGATGACCGAACCAAACTTTATACATGCCATGGAGAGGGCTTCAGCGTTCATAACCGACGAGGGAGGAATATTATGCCATGCGGCAATAGTCGGAAGGGAGATGAACAAGCCCTGCATCATAGGGACTGGGAACGCCACAAAGGCGCTAAGCGACGGCGACTTTGTGAGGATGAACATGGATGACGGGACCATTACAAAAATATCCAAAGAAGAATACCTAGAGCACATGAATAGGTTGGAGAGCAAGGAAAAGAGTTTGGAGCTGGCCAAAATTCCTGAAGAATCTAGCATGGTTGAAATAAGACCAGATCTGGTGCTTGGATTTGACCAGATAAGCAAGAAAGACCTACCACTGGTTGGGGGCAAGGGAGCAAACCTGGGCGAGATGTTTTCAAGATTTCCAGTGCCTCACGGATTTTGCATAACGGTAAACGCATACAAGAGGTTCATGAAGGAAAGTGGAATCGAAAATGAGATATTTGGAATGTTAAAGAACCTCGATATAACCAACAGCGCTCTTTTGGACAAAACCAGCGAGAAGATAAGAAGGCTGATACTTAAATCTAAAATGCCGCTAGAAGTCAGGGAGGAGATTCTCACAAACTATGCAGAGCATTCACTTGATTTTGTCGCGGTAAGGAGCTCTGCCACTGCCGAGGACCTTCCAACCCTCTCCTTTGCTGGTCAGCAGGACACCTACCTTAATATGAGGGGAGAAAAAGAGCTGCTAGAATCAGTTAAGAGGTGCTGGGCCTCGCTATTCACCTCTAGGGCAATCTATTACAGGGTGACAAACAATTTTCACCATGAAGCGGTGCTAATATCAGTTGTTGTCCAGCGCATGGTGGATTCAGAGAAATCAGGAGTCATGTTCAGTGTGAATCCCATATCAAAGGACGAAGATGAGATCATAATAGAATCAAGCTATGGATTGGGAGAGGCTATAGTTTCGGGCCAGGTCACTCCCGATAGTTTTATACTCAGCAAGAAGGCTCTTGAAATCAAGCAGGAGAGGATAAATAGCAAGAAAATTGCGATAGTTAAAGGCAAGGGCGGCAAGAATCAGAAAATAATACTGGATGATCGCAAGGCTAAATCAAAGTCGCTTAGTTACAAGGAGATAATAGGACTGGCAAAGCTTGCAATCGCGCTTGAGAAGCACTACGCAAAACCCCAGGATATAGAGTGGGCTATAGACAGGTCTGGAAAGGCGTACATTCTACAGAGCAGGCCCATAACCACGCTTTAGTAAGAAATTTCCAAATCTTACAATTAGTTATTGAAAGAATGCAAAGATATTTATATTATTTCATATATAATTAGAGTATGGCCAACGAGGAGAAAATAGTAGTAAGGCAGGTCCAGAAGCCGCAGAAGGAGAATGTGGACACGCTTGTCTCGTGGTTTTTGAAGTCTTTGGACCTCTCGGAAAAAGATGACTCGCTTGAACCTGAGATGCTAAAGGAGATAGTCGGAGCGAACCGTGAGGGATCAGGGATAACGAGTTTGGAGCTACATGCAAGGCTTGAGACCCCCAGGACCACAGTGATTTACCATCTTAATAGGTTCATAAGTTCAGGATTGGTTGTAAGGAGGGGGAGGAAGTACTTCCTAAGGGCAACAGATATGGAGAGCACCTTTGAGGAGATGCAGGCAGACATGATGCGCGAATTCAACAGGATGATGGAATTCGCTGAGAAGTTTGACCAGATGATTGTAGGGGATATTCACGGAAGAAAACAAGAACGAAAAGGAACAAAGCCCGGCAAATGATGAGTTAGAGGACGCAGGCCAGGAGCCGAGTGCGGCTGATGAGGCTGGTGAACTCAGGGACAGATTGCTCAGGCTTGCCGCTGAATTCGATAATTACAAGAAACGCAC
>JAGWGI010000017.1 GCA_028867435.1 Microcaldota archaeon
CCATTCTCCTCCATTACGACGTAACTTTTCCATTTTCCAAGGTCTATTGCTATGTTCATTTCTTCACCAATACAACAGCGCACCGCAAACTATTGACTTATTGCGGTGCTAGGTTGCGAGGATGAGAAATCAACATGTTATACGTCCATCTGCTGCTGAGATGTTAGGCCTACCAAATTAAGTTTTCCTAGTTGCAGATTTCCTAAAGGCGTATAACCTCCAGTGCTAGCAAAATTATACGGGTCTCCATTTTGCATTACAGGGCCGTTATTTATTATTGGATTGTTATTATTTATTCCAACACCCCACAATAAATCTAGGACAAAAGCTGCATCAGAGTTATTTAAAATTACATTTGCGGTGCTTGTACCATTCAAAATTCTCCTCTGTTCTAGAGTAAGAGGCTCGCCTGAACTATTCAGGATTGCAGATAGGGCAGAGACGTTTAGAGCATTTGAGGTAACAAGCTGCTGTGCTATCTTATTCCATTTTATAGGAAATACGAAACCATTAGTGGGAAGCACCTGTTTCGCTAAGTCATTATAGTTTAGTTGTGATCCGTTTAGTTGAGGTGACACAACAAACAGACTCAACTGGTTTGAAGGTAAAAAGGCAGCAGGCTTAGGCACATTATCGTGATTGCTCAACTGAAGATATGACACAGATAATATCAGGGCAACAAACACAAACCCACCTAACATAGTGACACGGGCCTTGCTTTTCTGTTTTTTGAGACTTCGCAAATTTTTTCTTTTTGTTTTCATCTAAACCCTATTTTATTGCATTGGGGCCTGACTTTCAACCTCCACAGCAGTCCTCTAAGTCAATTATGTGGGCTACCTTAGCGGCATCTAAGTTGTATGTTTTTATTAGATATTTAGCCAATCCCGCATGTGCAAACCAGGCCCAGCATTGGCAGCAGCACCAACCATGATCACTGGTAAGAGCTGAAGCTTCATTAAACACTGCCATTTGGGTTTGATTAAGAGTAATATTATAATAATTAAGCATCTGCTTGACCTGTTTCACTGAAACATTGTATGGATTCTGGGGAAGTGCTACGATGTATGAGTAATTCTTTAAACCAGTTATCTGCTGCACATAGTGATTGTAGTTCATAGGGCTGCAGCATGAGCCTTGAAAATATGTATCATTTGGCCTGGATGCTACATCGTTATACTCTGCGGCTTGATCACCTAAATAGGCACATCTATCTGTAGTTGCATTACTTAATGTTTCAAACTGTAGGTGTGTCGAACTGTTAGATACAGAAGTTTTAGAAAGTGTAGGTGGACTTGCAAAGGGATTTGTTAAAAGAATTGCAGCTGCTAAAACAGCTACAGCTACCAAAACTAAAAGTATTAGGTATTCCATTTTGTTACCCTTTACCCACAGCAGTCGCATGAGCACGTTCTGCCATTAGCAGAACAACAGCTGCAACTACATACCTTCATGGTTTTTGTTCTTTTTGCATTTGCTTTCGCCATATGCCAACACTAATTATTACTATACAAAAGAGAGTATTTATACTATAAAGTTTATAGTGATATAGTTGCTGTGGCTCTTATGCGAAATGAGAAATTGATTGATACATGTCCGATGAACGGGGTTATAAATATAATAGGAAAGAAGTGGTCTATTTTGATAATTGCGGTTCTAGGCAATTCTAAAAAAATGAGATTTAATGAAATTATGAATGAACTTAAAGGAATAACTCCAAAGACCCTTGCCGATACTTTAAAGCAGTTTCAGAGTTTTGGTATTGTTTATAAAAAACAATTCAATGAAACGCCTCCAAGAGTGGAATATTCGCTTACTAGAGACGGAGAGAAATTAAGGAACTCGATTGTGCCTGTAGTAGAATGGGCTGTGGATAGGTCGAGCAACAAAGATTGTATAATCTTAAACTCCGTTTTAAAAAACAAACGTGGATTAAAATAGTTTAAGATTTATAATAACCTCCTCCCCGCACTAAAGTGCGGGGTTTACACCTAGAAGAATTTTGATAGATGCGTTTGCATCTGCATAATAAACCTTGGAGTAGGCGTTTGCGACCTCAAAAGCACTCTTGAGAATCTGGATAGAGGGTGTTGGGAGGTATTCAAAGAACTTATGATCTTCTAGACCTTCTTTGGCGCTTTTCCATCCCTTGCATACTCCTCGCGCACCTCGACTCTTTGCACCTGGTCCATGTCCCTAAGAAGCATGTTCACGAAAGTGGACTTGTTGACAAAGTATTCGGAGTTCTTCTCTATGTCCTTGTCGACCTCGACCACAACCGAGCCTCCCTCTATCTTTACCGACTTCGGCCTAAATGAATATGATTCCGCAAGCTCTTTGACCTTCTCTTCCTCCTTCTCGAGCTTTGATACGACTCTGACCTCGTAGATCAGCTTCTCGCCAGCAAGCGGATGGTTCGCATCCACCAGCACCCTGCCCCCATTGACACTCTTGACGGTTGCTATCACCCCGTCAAGATCCAGCTGCATGCCAGGATACGGTGACATGTCCCTGTTCTTGAAGTCCGATAGCGGCATGACGCGCACAAGATTCTGGTCGCGCTCCCCGAAAGCCTCAGTGGGCTCGAGCTCAACCTTCCTAAGCTCGCTCACATTCATCCCCTTTAGGGCGTCTGCTAGTCCCTTGATCACGTTGCTCTTCCCGACAACCACAAGCTGGGGGCCGTATTTGGCGGTTTCGTAGTAAACGCCGCTCTCCCTGGCTTTCTTCTCATCGGTAGTGTAGACTATCTGGTTGTCTGCCGCCCTCCACGCGGTGTACTCAATCTTTACAAAATCTCCGTCCTTGAAACTCATGTTATCACATATCGCTTTAGCACAAATGCCATGCAGGCATTAATTTATATTTAAGCAATTAAATAGCACTAAACGTGCCTGCTCAATTCTATTTGGAGGGTTCATATTAAAAATGCTTGTGATTAGATGGAAGCCAAAAAGATAAAGGAGCTAGTTATCTCGATTTTCATAGCGGTCATATTCATAGCTTCCTATGCCGCTTTTGGAAATGGCAACGGGAGCACGAGCACAACAACTGCATCCACAACGATAAACCAGAACCTCTACTACGCAACAGGGACAGTAAATGCGATCGTATACGGATATGGACCCACGATGATTGTGAGCACTGCATGCAGTTCTGCCTCTGTGAGAAATGCCGCCTATTACAATGCCTCTGCGCTGCTTACAAAGTTGCAGGACAACAACTCGATAAGCAACTACTTTTCCCCCAACGGCACCAGCTTTGTCGTATATACGCAGAAGCTGGATTCCTATAGAGTGTCTAGTTATCTGGGCGCCATGGAACCCACAAACGCCTCCAAGGACTGCTTATACTTCAGCGGCGACGTCTTTGCAGCACTTCCTGAAAGCGTTACGCTGCTGGTGAGCACTCAGAGCCTCAAGGTCCCAATCCCCGCCGGACTTAAGAACTATTCGGTTGACACGCAGATACTGTCCCAGGGATCTAGCATATCGCTCAAGATTGCAACATTTTTGAACGTGAACGGAATCATATCCGGCAACATGAGCATAACGCCAGTGGTGCGCTAGATGATAGGCCCTGATATCGAAAAGGCAATAAGGAAATATGCGATAAAGAACGCCATGGATTACGGGAAGGCAAACGAGAAGTCCGTGCTCGGAAAGGTCCTTTCCGGATTTCCTGGTGCCAGATCTGACATGAAAGCCCTCACAGCGAGCATCGAGAGAGTGGTAGCCGAAGTAAACGCGATGGAGAGGCAGGCGCTTGAAAACGAGTATTCGAGGCACGAGTCGGAGTTCGAAGCGTTCGAAAAGAAGAAGGCGGAGGAATCCATTCCCAAGTTCGTGCTTGAGGGGGCTGTCAAGGGAAATTTTGCCACGCGCTATGCACCTGCGCCAAACGGCTACATGCATATTGGGCACATAAAGGCTGCGCTGATGGCACGCGAATTCGCAACTATATACGAAGGGAAGATATTCCTCTACTTCGATGACACCAACCCTGAGAAGGACAGGCAGGAGTACGTAGATGAAATGAAGAAAGACCTGAAGTGGGCTGGCATAAAATTCGATGACGAGTATTACGCGAGCGATAACATAGATGCGGTATACGATGGGGCGAGAAAACTGATACGCAGTGGCAACGCGTACGTTTGCGAATGCGGCGCAGAGAAGATAAGCAAGGAGAGATACGAAGGCAGAGAGTGCGAGCACAGGAGCAGGCCACAGGATGAGAACGCGGCGCTCTTTGAGAGGATGGTGGACGGGGAGCTAGGAGAGGGCCAAGCAATCCTAAGGTTCAGGGGGGACATGTTGGCCAAGAACACGACCCTGCGCGACCCGGTAATAATCAGGATCAAAAAGCAGGAGCACTACAGGCAGGGCAAAAAATATTCTGCATGGCCCACCTACGACCTTAACACCCCGATAATGGATTCCGTGCACGGGGTCACTGACGTGATCAGGTCAAAGGAATTCGAGCTTCGCGACGAGCTTGCAGCGATGATACTTGGCGCGCTTGGACTGAGGAAGCCGAAAATACATTCGGAGGCAAGGCTCGTGATAACCAATAATGTCACGCATAAGCGCGAGCTCAACGAATTGATAAGCGGAGGTGAGCTTATGGGATGGGACGACCCCAGGCTAGTCACGGTCTCTGCTCTGAGAAGGCGCGGAATTGTGCCAGAGGCGATATGGAAGTTCGTGTTGCGCTTTGGGATGAGCAAGACGGACAGCAAGGTGAATCTGTCGATGCTGCTCTCGGAGAACAGGAAGGTGATAGACCCGACCGCCAAGCGGCTTTTCTATGCAGAGAATCCGGTGCTGCTCAGGATCAAGGAAGGCAGAGCAAAGCAGGTGGCTCTGAGGGTGCATCCTAGCAGCGAGATTGGAAATAGGAGGTATGAAATCAAAGACGAGCTTTTCATAAGCGCAAAGGACGCAGCTGCTCTTAAGGTAGGAAGTGTGGTCAGGCTCAAGGATCTCTTTGACGTGAAGATACTGGGAACCGGAAGGGAGATTACTGCCGAAGAGACCCACGACTCGGAGCACTTGGGAATAATCCAGTGGATTCCTGGGGAAGATTACGTCGAATGCAGCGTTATGATACCTGGGGATCCTGTCGGCAAGGAGGGGAAGTTCCTTAAGGGAAGCATGGGCTCAAGCGGAGGTTACGTGGAAGGGTATGCCAGGCAGCTTCTGGAACATGAGATAGTGCAGTTTGAGCGCTTCGGCTTTTGCATACTAGATGGCAAGGAGAACATGCAATTCATATTCATCTCCAGGTAGCACTTTTCCGGCGACAAACCTGACTGCGCCATGCGAGATGCGAAGGAAATCGAAAAGATAGGTTTAAAGACTTGTATTATGTAGATAAACAGATTAGGCGACTATAGACCAAAGCATCCAGATCTGGATTCGCGACCATCCAGAGGTAATTGCATAAGGAACCCCAGCACAATCCCACAAACCTGCATCCCTATTCTACAATCCACAGGGGCTGCCAGGGATGCCGCCGCAAAAGCGATGCAGAGTATCCGTAAGGCGAGATCATGGTAATATTGAACGCAACCGAGAACAAGCCAGTGATGCTAAAAGAGAGCCAGAGGCAGGGCAAAAACTATTCGAGCCTCGAGAACTTTTCGCTAAGGAGCGTGGTGCAGGACAGCTGGCGCTCAAAGCTAAAGGAAGACAGGCAGATGATAGGGGTGATGGACGAGCACGCAATGAACATGCAGAGGCTGCTTGGGAATGTGGACTACGAGATGTTCTGCATACAAAACCTGATAGCAAACACCAAGAGCATGACAAAGGCCGAGCTGCGCGGATACATCAGGATACTTGAGGGCCTGGCATACTTCTACAACAACAAGCTTGGCACAGAGCTCACATCAGCGCTGCTCGCCGGCGTCACTCTAAAGGCAAAGAACCTGGATTCTCTTAGCAGGTACTACAAGCTGATGGTGGGCGAACTTGACAACAAGATAAAGAGATCCGAGGAGAGGTACAAGCGCACCAACAGAAGGCTGGAGATGCTCTCTCTCGACCTCAAGTATAACGAGGCGAGCCTCATAACAAGGATATTCCAGAAGGGGAAGATATCTAGCATAAAATCCAGGATAATGGTAAGGAAGGCAAGGCTTGGCAGGATAGACAGCAGGCTAAATAGCCACAAGAGGGTGCTCGACACTGTAAACAGGGTGATAAAGGGAAACGCAAGCCTCTAGAGCCCCCTAAGCTTCTTGTAGTCAGAATCCTCAAGGCTCCAATCCGTGCTGCCGATTATCTCTTTAAGATGCTCTATGTTGCTTGAGCGTGGTATCGGCAGGGAGCTGCGCATCAGGTAGTTGAGTGCGACCTGCACTTTGGGCTTCTTGTACTTCTTGGACATCTCTTCAAGTTCCTTCGACTCCGCTAGCCTGCCATGCCCAAGAGGAGTGTGAGCTATAACCGCTATCTTGTTCTTCTGGCAAAATGGTATAGTCTCCTCCTCTGCATCCTTCTTTAGCAGGCTGTACTCAATCTGGTTTGCGGTTATTTCGTACTTCTTTGTCGCATCGATCGCTTTCTGCATATCCGTGACTCCGAAATTGCTCACTCCGAAGCTTCTTATGACCCCATCATCAACTAGTTCTTCCATCGTCCCTATCGCGCCCTTTATGCTTGCAACAGGGTTTGGCCAGTGTATCAGATACATATCAAGGTACTTCATCCCAAGTCGCGCTAGGCTTGCATTCACCGCCTTGCGTATTCCCCTGTTGCTCAGATGGGTGGGCCAGACCTTCGAAATTATGAACAGACTCTCGCGGTCAACGCCCTTGATCGACTCTCGGATCAGCTCCTCAGCATGACCTCGGCCGTAGAGTTCAGCTGTATCGATTATGTTTATGCCGTTCTCCACTGCAAAGCGTATCGCAGTGATTTGCTGCTTGTCGTTCTTGTTGTCGGAGAATATCCAACCGCCGATCCCCCAGGTGCCTATGCCTATTGGGGAGACCTTCTTATCGCACAGACGAGTTATCATCTAAACCAATGGTATTGTGCGGCAAATTATTTATGCGCACCCCAACCTATGCTCTTAAATAAGAATGGCGAGATATGCTCCTATATTTTCTGTTATGTGCTCTTCTGGGGGTTGGCTTGGAGAAGGTAAAGGAGAACTGTGGAGTAGTCGGAGTGATAAGCCGCAGCAAAGCTAATGCGGTGCCTCTTGTCATAGATGCGCTAAGGGCGCTCCAGCACCGAGGGCAGGAGGCCTGGGGCGTAGCAGTTCCGGGAAAGAACCCGTACAAGAAGCTCGGGCTAGTGATAGACGCAGGTCAGAGGGAGCTTGACTTGCTCACAAGGGAGTATAATTCGCCGATCGCGATAGGGCACGTGAGGTATTCCACAGCAGGGCGCAAGGATCTTGAGAGCGCGCAGCCGCTCAAGGTGAAGGACCTATGCATAGCGCACAACGGAACGCTCTCGAACATAAAGGAGCTCTCCGGAGTGGTTGGCGGATGCACCTTCACGCCTCAGCATGCAAGCGACACGCTGATTGCAGCAAACAAGATCGTTGACCACCTAAGGCAGAAGAAAGGCGGATTCTCAAAGGCGCTCAAGGTGCTATCCGATGAGATGGCAGGATCGTACTGCTTCACGTTCTTCTCAGACAACAACGACGCGGTCTACGCAGCAAGGGACCCGAGGGGCTTTAGGCCGATGGTTGTAGGATATAGAAACAATACGCAGACTTATGTGGTCGCCTCAGAATCGATTGCGCTCAGCGCTGTCCAGGCTGGCCTTGTCAGAAATCTCCAGCCAGGTGAGTTGCTCAAAATAGGATACTCTGAGATGAAGTCCGAGATATTTGCAACTGCAGATAGCCACGCGCACTGCTCGTTCGAATACACCTACTTTGCGCATCCCGGCAGCGTGATGGAGCAGATTAGCATCTACGAGGCGAGGAAGAGAATCGGCGTCGGGCTTGCAAAGAAGTTTCCCATACCAGATGCGGATGTGGTGATACCTGTGCCAGATTCCGCAAGACTTGCGGCAATGGGCTATGCCGAGGCGGCGGGAAAGCCCTTTGATGAGGGGCTTCTTAAGGATAGGTATAGCAAGAAGGGAAGATTCAGGAGCTTTATAGAGCCCCATAAGGGAGATCGGGTCGAGATAAACCAGTGGATAATACCCATAGTCCAGGTTTTCGAAGGCAAACATGTAGTTGTGATTGATGACAGCCTGGTCAGAGGGACAAGCTCGACTGAGATAGTCAAGGCACTGAGAAGGGGCGGTGCAAGAAAGATTAGCATGCTCATAACTTTCCCCCCAATCGAGTTTCCCTGCTTTGCAGGAATAGACTTCCCGACCCAGGAGGAACTGGCCATCTTCGGAAGCGAGGCCACTCTTGCAGAGAAGGTGGAAAGGGTCAGGAAGACAATCGGCGTGGATTTCCTTGGGTACAACGACCCTAAGACGCTTGCAGAGTCGATTGGCATGGACGTGAACTCTATGTGCTTCACCTGCGCCACTGGGAACTACTCTGCGCTTGGAGTTACTCCAAAACTTACCTTAGGCTCTAGCTGAATTTTACGGGGCATAGAGCAGCGGATCAAGAATAAATAGGGCCGTCCCCTCGTTTAACACCTTCTTGTGATTCGCGTCTGCTATCCTCCGCATAGTTTGCCCACCATTCTTGATTCTTTTCGAAGTCCTTGGATATCGAGGAATTAAAGTTGCTTGTACTTGGAGCTGCTCCTCCAGATGAAGGTGATCTTCTATAGGAGGAGGTGTGTGTGCCGGAGTTTCCTCTTTTGTTGGAGTGTTGCCTTAAGATTATTACAAATCCTACAAGAGTCCCAAGTACAAGGGCTGGAATTGTGGGATCTGGCAGCTGTGTGGTGGCGGACACAGTTGTGGGGCCTGGCAGATTTGGATAGGTCTGGTTAATGACCGAGACTATCCGCATTATCAGCTGGTTAAGAACTGAAAATGCCTGTTCAACTGCTTCACGCGTTGCCAAAGACAGAAGAGTTGTGAGCCCAACAAATGGAGCCACCACAAGGTCTACGCCAGCCACTACTCTTGGGATTTTGCCTCTTGCCAGTGCATCTGCTAACTGCGTTAGTGCTGACTTTTTCTCATTTGCGTGCAACCTCGGCCTTTTAAGCTTTTTAAATGCGCTCACCATCTCGTTGAGGTTAAGCCCCCGGTAGGCAACGGTAAAGTAGTTACGCACCGGTAGCCTGTTAAGCCCTAGGAACGCTTCGTACAGCTTTGGCGGATCATTTCTGAAATTGTATCTTGGTGCCATTTAATCAGCCACAATAACCTGGCTCATCGAATCTGCTTGCTGATCTTGAACCCTCTTGATTCTCTGAATGTCATTAGGTGTGTGTTCAATTCTGCCTCGCTTTGGGTGATGGTGAATAGATTGTTTCTGTGCTGGCCCTTTAGCGCGTTGAATATCTCATCGGCTGCATTTTGACTTTGCAGGTCAATGCCACTGATCTCTGGAAGATTGAGGCTGACTAGCTTAGATCTTAGCGCAGGCACTTCGAGCAGCAGCTCGATAGCTCTTCTTCCGGCAAGAACGCCATATACAAGGCTTGGCCTATTCCCAACGGACTGTGGGCTGAGGCCAAGATACGTTGCGGTGTTGCTCGTGATTCCATGTATATGCGTACCGGCGGTATTTGAGAATGCGTTCCTGCCAACTACTGCCTGCGTGGAAGGAGGGGTAATCCTTGTCATTGCATACAGATCATTGCAAAGTTCTGTTAGCAATTCGGTCCTCACATTTGTAGCCAGTCCATATGTTGAAGCTGCAATGGAAATTACCTCTAAAGGCGCTATCCCGCACCTCTCCCCGAAGCCATTTATCGTGGTGTGTATCTGGTCTGCGCCTGCCAGGACTGCGGCAAACGAGTTGGCAACCGCCTGATTAAGGTCGTTGTGGCAGTGGGTGTCAAGCTGCACGGTTATTCCGTTTTCCCGCAGATGTGAGATGTACCCCGTAATGCTAATAGGGTTCATTGTGCCTTTTGTATCAGGAATGCTGATGCTTGTTACCCCGGCATTCTGGGCGGCCATGCAAATCCTAAGCAGATCCGCTGACGATGCGCTGGTCGCGTCTTCCATAGTCACTCTTATCGATGCACCCCTCTCACGGACATATCTAATCGCTTCAACAATTTCATTTGTTGTTTCTTCTAGTGTCCTCCCAAGTTTCTTCAGATGTGCCGGAGAAACACCTATGTACGTGGCTATGTTGCCGGCGCCAATACTTATCGCATCCGCTATGTCCCCCCGCATAGACCTACAGTGCACTACTATCTCAGCATTGAAATCTGATTGTCTGCCCAGTATTTGACGCGCAAAATCGTAGTGATGCCTGCTCACGTTGCCGTGTATCTCTATCTGGTCCACTCCAATTGCGTCAAGCCTCTTTGCTATGGTCACCATCTGGAAATGGGTGAGATTCACCCCTGGGTGCTGCATCCCCTCCCGCAACGTGGAGTCGAGTATTCTTATGCGCCGTTGTGCGTTGTTCATACGATCACAATGGTGTTTTAGGACATAAGTTTTATATAAACACTATGTTATTATAATAACAAAATAGATTGTGAATGTTATGGTAACTGTTGCCCATATAGTTGAAAAAATATTGAAGGGAAGGCCCTTCCTTGAAGAGGCGATATCTTACGGGATAGTGAATTACACCGCTCTTGCCCTGATGATAAAAAGAGAGGTGGAAAAAGAGATGGGCAGGGAAGTAAGGCATGCTGCAATAATGATGGCGATACGCAGGCTTGGAGAGAAACTTGAGAGTGGGGATCTGGGCCGCGCCCCGATAAAATTTGAGGGAAGCGACATGACGATAAAGTCCGACTTGTTTGAGACTACTATAATGCGCTCTAACAGTGCGGAAGATGCAATCGCTAGGCTCTACAAGATTGTAGATTTCGGCAAAGGGGGTTTCTTAACTGTCACACAGGGGCTCTACGAGATAACGATAATATCCAACAGACAGTACATAACAAAATTCAAGGACGTGCTCAGAAACGAGCACACGGTCAAGAGCATAGACAGTATAGCCTCGCTTTCAATACGCATACCTATCGACGCCATAGAAACCGTAGGATACTTCTACGTGATAACCAAGGCCCTTGGATGGAATGACATAAACATTGTCGAGATAGTCTCCACCCTTACGGAGCTCACTTTCATACTGGACCAGAAAAATGTGATGCGGGCTTTTAGCGCTATAGAGGCGCTGATGAAGGGCAAATAGGGCTACTTGGGCCCGAAAACATAGATATGGGCGTGCCGAAAACAATGATTATCCCTACAAGCCTTGCAAGTTATGAAGATATCTGGTCGTTGAGTATTGTGGCTATTTCCACAGATTTGAGTTACGCCTTCCATTTACTACGGCAGTGCTTATAGAATGGGACACAGAGAATTGTCAATAAATAGATTTTTATTTTGGAATTGGGAAGGGTTGATACAAAGCCTGTGGGAGAGTAGGATGGATTACACCTTAAAGTGCACAAGATGCACCAAGGAATACGGGCCGCAGAGCACGGCATTCAGGTGCAAGCTTTGCAAATCGGTTCTGGAAGTCAGCTACGACTATTCGACACTCGAGCTAAACGCGGGGTTCAGGAACGAGGTTCCCTCCTCCCAGAAATATGTCCAGTTCCTCCCATTATCCACGCCCCTTAGAACACTTGAAGAGGGATCTACCGAGCTAAAGGCAGTCGATACGGAGGAGCTGCTCGGGGATGGTAGCGTAAAGCTGCACCTCAAGATAGAGACAGAAAATCCCACGAGGACTTTTAAGGATAGGGGAACGGCAGTAGAGATAACAAAGGCAATGGAGCTGGGATTTAGTGATGTGTGCTGCGCATCAACAGGCAACATGGGCCTTTCGATAGCAAAATATTCCAGGCACTTTGGACTAAGCAGCACCATTTTTATAAGCAAGGACGCAAACACGGAGAAGCTCAGGAAGATAGAAGAACAGGGGGCGAAACTTGAAAAGGTTGATGGAGATTTCAACGACTCGCTGGTGCTTGCGGAGGAGTTTGCTAGGTATAATCAGAACTTCCTGTGTGGAGACTACCATTATCGCAAGGAAGGCCAAAAGAGCCTAATCTTTGAGATGCTTGACCAACTAGGATACCAAGTCCCAGACTACCTCTTTGTACAAGTCGGGAACGCCACGCTCCTATCTGCAATCTACAAAGGGCTGAAGGAGTACAAGAAGGCAGGGCTGATAAAAAAAGTGCCAAGGCTGATTGCAGTTCAGTCCGAATCGTGAGATCCCTTGGTTAGGGCATACGCAGATGGCAGTGCGATGAAATACGTAAAGCCAAAGACCTATGCAGATGCTATTGCGGTTGGGTACCCAACATTTGGATTCGAGGGGATAAATGCGATAAAAGCAACAAAAGGCATGGCCATGGCGGTATCAGACACACGCACAGAAAAAGCAAGGGAGTTGCTGGCAGACAAAATTGGGATAAAGTCTGAGCCCGCAGGAGCCGCCGGAGTTGCAGGGTTCGTTGAGCTGTACAAAAAGGACCCAAAGCCGTTTAGGGGCAGGACTGTGGCTGCAATAATCACTGGCAACAATGAACACAGGGCAGTATTGTTGGAGCACTAGACCAGTAAAGCGTTTACTGCCGCAAATTTGATTATGAAGTCCGCTTAACAATAGTATATGTATCAGAACGTTTAACTTATACGATTAGTGAATGTATGACAATGGATACGACTACTGGGGATTTTTCTCTGCTTATGAAAAACACGAACAATATGGAATTGAACGAGAAATTAATGGAAAAAATGAAGCTGAGCAAGATAGGCTATTCGCTCAGCAAGAATTACCTTATGACCAAAAGGGAAAACCTTAACAGGGCCATCAAAGAATTGAAAAGCTGGCATCTGATCTAAAAAGCTGGTCGGGATAAAGATAAGAGGCGGGAAGGCCCGCCAAAAATTCAGCCGTTTGTCAATGTTGCGTTGTAGAGATCCTTAGGGAACTGCCACCTGATGAAAATTGCCTTCAGCCAGGGAGAGATAGTCTGCTCGGGATTTCACGAACGGATACTAAAGCTCTCTTCTGGCTCCCTTAAGATCAAAAGGGAGAGTTGGATGAATTCCGGCGACCCAGTTTGCACCCATGCCCTATAGGCCAGGCAGATGCACTGGTAGATAATGCCATTGCTACAAGCCTCACTACCAATCATGCGGTTATAAAAGCTTGAAAAGGTATAGTGGAAATGGGCTCGCCAAATTGGGGAATACTGATGAACTTCGAGATTAAATCACCTTTCAAGACCTCGCCTGGGCAGAGCGAGGCCATTCAAAAGATAATTTCTGGCTTCTCCAAATTCCAAAAGCAGACGTTGCTTGGAATAACAGGGAGCGGCAAGACATTTGTGATGGCAAACGTAATAGAGGGGCTGCAAAGGCCCACGCTCATAATAGCGCACAACAAGACCCTGGCGGCGCAGATATACACAGAGCTAAAAGAGCTCTTCCCACAAAACAGGGTTGAGTACTTTGTCTCGTACTACGATTACTACCAACCAGAATCTTACATGCCTACTACAGACATATATATAGAAAAGGATTCGGCAGTGAATGAGCAGATAGAGAAGATGAGGCTCCATGCAGTCTCAAGCCTTGTGAGCAGGAAGGACACCATAGTTGTCGCGAGCATAAGCTGCATATACGGGATAGGCAATCCAGAGGACTTTAGCGGCATGTCGATTAGGCTAAAGGAGGGGATGAAGATTGCAAGGCAGAAGCTGCTGGGCATGCTCGTTGGGATACAGTACGAGCGCAACAACCAGAGCCTGGAGCCAGGCCAATTCAGAGTTAGGGGGGACACAATAGACGTTATACCCGCCTATGAGGAGAGCATAATCAGGGTGGAGATTGAGGATGGCGCAGTGAAAACAGTCAAGGAGGTCAACCATATCACTGGGGATCTAATTGCAAGGGTCGGGGAGGTGACGATATACCCTGCGAGGCAATACGTAGTCCCTGTCGAGAAGCAGCAGGGCGCTCTTGGAAACATTCGTGCGGAGCTCTTCGCGCAGCTGCCAAAGCTTCCGATGCTTGAAGCGCAAAGGCTGGAGAAGAGAGTTAAGTACGACCTTGAGATGATACAGGAGATGGGATACTGCAACGGGATCGAGAACTACAGCAGGCACTTCGACGGGCGCGCACCTGGAGAGCCACCTTACGTGCTAATAGACTACTTCCCTAAGGATTTCCTGCTTATAATAGACGAGAGCCACCAGACCATCCCGCAGTCAAGGGCGATGTACAACGGGGACTTTGCGAGAAAGAAGAACCTGGTAGACTTCGGCTTCAGGCTTCCCAGCGCTTTTGACAACCGCCCGCTAAAGTTCGAGGAGTTCGAGGCCAAGATGGGCAAGACCCTCTTCGTCTCGGCTACACCTGCTGAGTACGAACTCTCCCACAGCAAGCAGGAGGTGGAGCTAATCACGCGTCCCACAGGACTGCTTGACCCAAAGGTTGAGGTTAGGCCAATAGAGGGCCAGATGAAGTATTTGATGGAGCAGGCAAGGGAGACAATGGCAAACGGCAACAGGATACTTATCACCACCCTCACAAAGAAGATGGCAGAGGACTTAACTGACTACCTTGCAAAGGAAGGCTTCAAGGTAAGATATCTGCACAGCGAGATAGAGAGCCTTGAGAGGATTGAACTGATAAGGCAGCTTCGTGCAAAGGAGTTCGACATACTCATCGGGATAAATTTGCTCAGGGAGGGGCTTGACATACCAGAAGTTGGAACGATATTCATACTCGACGCAGACAAGGAGGGATTCCTAAGGGATACAAGAAGCCTGATACAGACCATAGGCAGGGCGGCAAGGAACGTCGATGGAAGGGTAATCCTCTTCGCAGACAAGCGCACAGGCTCGATCGACGAGGCGGTCAGGATAACCGAAGAGAGAAGGGAACTCCAGGTAGAGTACAATAAGAGGTACCATATAACGCCAAAGACTATAGTCAAGAAAATTGAGGAGAAGAAGAGAGAGATGAGCGGGATAAAACATCTTGGCAAATCCGACATTCAGAAGGAGATTGCAAAGATGGATGCACAGATGAAGCGCTTTGCAGAGGAGCTGCAATTCGAGAAGGCGATAGAGATGAGGGAAAGGATAGAAGGTATGAAGGGGATGGCAGAGAGGGGAGCAAAATGAGAGATAGCATATTTGTAAAGGGCGCAAGGGAGCACAACCTAAAGAACATAGACGTTGAGCTGCCAAGAAACAAGCTGATAGTGATAACCGGCCTGTCAGGATCCGGCAAATCAACGCTCGCATTCGACACGATCTATGCAGAGGGGCAGAGAAGATACGTTGAGAGCCTCTCTGCGTACGCAAGGCAGTTTTTGGGCCTCATGGACAAGCCAGATGTGGATAGCATCGAGGGCCTCTCACCTGCGATAAGCATAGAACAGAAGACCACCAACAAGAACCCGAGGTCTACTGTAGGCACGGTCACCGAGATCTACGACTACCTAAGGCTGCTATACGCAAGGATCGGCACGCACCACTGCCCGAAGTGCAACAGCTCGATTAGGCCGCAGAGCGCAGAGAACATAACAGGGCTTATCATGGAGGCAAAGGGCAAGTCACTGGTTTTTCTTGCACCCATAATAAGGGGGCAGAAGGGTACGCATGAGCAGGTGATAGAGGAGCTCAAAAAGCAGGGATTCACAAAAATCAGAATTGACCAGAAGATCTACTCCTCGGACTCTGTAGTTAGCGAGGCAAGACTCGCAAAGTACGAGAAACACTGGATCGAGGCAGTCATAGACTCGATCAAGATAGACGATGAGGAGAGATCAAGGATTACCGAGGCAGTGGAGCAGGCGCTAATTGTCGGGAAAGGAAAGATGATAGTTATAGGAAGCAGGAGCAGCAAGGAGGCAAAGAAGGAACTTGACAGGTTCTCTGATGAGGTCTCATACAGCACATTTGGCGCGTGCCCAAACCACCCTGACATAGTTTTCGAGAGCCTTGAACCGAGGATGTTCTCATTCAACAGCCCATTCGGAGCATGCCCTGCATGCCACGGGCTTGGAGAGATAAAGGAGATCTCAGTTGACCTTTTGATACCAGACAAAACAAAATCTGTTATGGACGGCGCAATTGAGGTTTACGGAAGAATGGATCTTGGCTGGAGGGCGCAGCAGATTGCGGTTGCAGGAAAGCGGCACGGATTTGATGTCTGGAAGCCGATAGAGAGGTTTACACAAAAGCAGCTAGACGTGCTATTCTATGGGGACAGGGAGGAACCTGAGAGCAGGTGGAGAATCGGCTTCGCCCATAAAAGCAGCGGTTTTGAGGGCGTTATTCCGCAGACCATGAGGCTATATCGCGATACCAAGAGCGAGTGGAAGAAGGAGGAGATAGAGAAGTTCATGAAGGCCGAACCATGCAAGATCTGCATGGGCAAACGCCTGCAGCCTGTGGTACTGGCAGTAAAGATCGAGGGCAAGAGCATAATAGACGCTACGGACCTGAGTATTGAGCAGTCTGTGGAGTTCTTCGGATCTTTGATTTCAAGGCTTCCTGAAAAGGAGCTTGCGATTGCAAAGCAGGTGCTAAAGGAGATCAACGAGAGGCTCGGATTTCTAAAGAACGTGGGGCTGGGATACCTCTCGCTCTCAAGGAGCGCAAGGACACTATCTGGAGGCGAGGCGCAGAGGATTAGACTTGCCACGCAGATAGGCAGCAACCTGATGGGAGTTCTCTATATCCTAGATGAGCCCAGCATAGGATTGCACCAAAGGGACAATGCAAAGCTGATCAGCACGCTGCAGAGGCTGCGCGACATCGGAAACACCCTGATAGTTGTGGAGCACGACCTTGACACGATTCTTGCCGCAGACTACATAGTGGACATTGGTCCAGGGGCTGGAGTGCATGGTGGCCACATAACCGCGCAGGGCACGCCGCAGGAGGTTATGGACAATAAGAAGAGCCTCACCGGAAAATACTTGTCAAAAGAGCTGAAGATCGAGATCCCAAAGTCAAGAAGGGGGCCAAAGGAGTACATCAAGATATACGGAGCAAAAGAGAACAACCTGAAGAACGTTGATGCGAAGCTTCCGCTCGGTGTTCTGTGCGGGATAACCGGGGTGTCGGGATCTGGAAAGAGCACCCTCATGAACCAGACTGTGATGCCCCTGCTCAAGAAAAAGTTCGGAGAACAGACAGACCACATTGGGGCTTATGGTTCGGCAGAGGTTCCGGGTATTGTACAGAATGTGATTGTGATAGACCAGGACCCGATTGGCAGGACACCAAGAAGCAATCCTGCGACGTACACGAAGCTCTTTGATGAGATAAGAAAGCTCTTTGCATCCACAAGGGATTCGCATGTGAGGGGATATCAGGAGGGAAGGTTCTCATTCAACGTAAAGGGCGGTAGGTGCGAGACCTGCCAAGGAGACGGAGTCCTAAAGATTGAGATGAACTTCTTGCCTGATGTCTACGTTGAGTGCAGCGAATGTCACGGGAAGCGCTACAACAAGGAGACGCTTAGCATTCTCTACAAGGGAAAGAACATTGCAGAGGTGCTAAACATGGAGGTCGAAGAGGCCTTTGCATTCTTCGAGAACATCACCCCGATTGCAAGGAAGCTTAAGACGCTGGTGGATGTGGGGCTTGGATATATCAAGTTGGGGCAGAGCGCAACCACGCTATCTGGAGGTGAGAGCCAAAGGATAAAGATTGCAAGGGAACTAAGCAAACACAAGCAGGGACATGTGGTCTACATGCTAGATGAACCCACGACAGGACTTCACTTCGATGACACCAAGAGACTAATAGGAGTGCTGAACAATCTTGTAGGTAAGGGGAACACCGTGTTTGTGATAGAGCACAACCTGGACGTGGTGAAGTGCTGCGACTATATTCTTGACTTAGGACCAGAGGGAGGCATGGCAGGAGGGGAGATAATCGCAAAGGGAACGCCAGAGGAGATTGCGCAGATCAAGGCGTCGCACACTGGCAAGTTCTTAAAGCAGGCTTTGGGATAGGCGCATGGTTATGATGGAGATAAACGGGCCGCAGAATTTCGATGCAAGGCAGGTGCCGACGAGTCCAGGAGTCTATCTTTTTAGAGACGAAGGCCAGATAATCTTATACTGCGGAAAGGCAAAGAACCTGAGGAACAGGGTGGGAAGCTATTTCTCAAACCAGGATAGGCTTGCCATAAAGACAAGGCATCTGGTCACAAGGATAAGAAGCGTAGACTGGATAGTGGTGAGAAACGAGGTTGAGGCACTATTGCTAGAGAACAAGCTAATCAAGCAGCACTCACCCAGATACAACATAATGCTAAAGGACGCAAAGACCTTTGCATATATCGCCTTCACAAAGGACAAGTTCCCAAGAATCCTAACCAGCAGAAAGACTGGGCAAAGGCTTGAATCTTTCGGGCCATACACTGACGGCATGATGAGAAGGGAGCTGCAAAAGCTCGTTGTTGGCATCTTCAAGATAAGGACGTGCACAACGCTTCCAAACAGGGCGTGCCTCAACTATCACATCGGCATCTGCACTGCCCCGTGCATAAGGAACGTCACAGCTGAAGAGTACCAAAGGCAGGTTGAGGCTGCAAGGCATTTCCTCAAAGGAAACATTAGGGAAACAGTGGACAGGCTCAAGAAACAGATGAAGGAGGCATCGGAGGAGAAAAGGTATGAGCGTGCTCTTGAGTGCAGAAACCAGCTCTCCAGCATAGAGCTGCTTTCAAGGAGGCAGATAGTCGACAACGAGAGAGATTATGACCAGGACGTCATAGCCTTCAAGAAAGTCGGAGAAAAAATGACGGTAGTGCAGATGGGCGTACGCAAAGGAGTCCTACTTGGAAAGAAAGACTTCAAGGTGGAGATGCAGGAGAATTTCGAGCAAGAGTTCCTCAGGGCATTCTATTCCGCAAACCAGATACCACGGGAGATAATCATAAGGAAGGGCTTTTGGACAGATGATTCTGAGAGGAGGTCGCTTGAAGCCTATTTTGAGACCCAAAGAGGCGGGCGCGTCAGCCTTGTGGTCCCTGAAAAAGGGGAGAAGGTGGAGCTGCTCAACCTGGCAGAAGAGAACATAGCGGCAAACATGGAATACGACAGCGCCCTAATAGACCTGAAGGAGGCACTGAACCTGCCGTCATTGCCGCTCATAATAGAGTCATTTGACATCTCAAATACCGGAGACGAGCATATAGTTTCCGGAATGGTGAGATTTGTCAATGGAAAACCTGACAGAAGCGGCTACAGGAAGTTCAGGATGAGAACGGTAAATGAGCAAAACGACTTTGCAAGCATGAGGGAGGTGGTGCTAAGGAGATACAAGAGGCTGCTCGAGGAAAAGGCACAGATGCCGGATTTGATACTAATCGATGGGGGCGCAGAACAACTGGGAGCTGCAATCGGATCACTCAAGTCGTTGGGGCTGAGCCTGCCAATAATAGGGCTTGCAAAGAAGTTTGAGGAGATATATCTTCCGGATGAGATGTTTCCAAGAAAGTTTGACAAGAACAGCAAGATGATGCTACTGCTAAGAAGGGTCAGGGACGCAACACATGACTTCTCGCTTGGATACAACAAAAAGCGCAGGCAGATGAAGATGCGGGAGGAGTTTTTAGGGAAATAGGCATCTTCAAAAGTCAATGCCAAATCACGTATCCCTAATCGCATTACTGCTTTTTTGTTGCATAGAGCATACCTGTGCGCTCTGATTCGAGTCTATCGTTTTGCCATACGTCCTTGTATTTCTTTATTTGCACCCTAAAGCCTGCTTTAATAAGCTTCCTTTCAATTTCAGTCCATCCATAATGGTATTCTATTATAATCTGGCTAAATTTGGAAAGTGTTTTTACACTAGAATTTGCTATCATGTCATATTCAGACCCCTGAGAATCACATTTAAGAACCGCATCTTTTATCTTGTCTAGGTCTAAGACATCCTGCAGGGTTATTATTTTTACTAATTTGCCTCTACCAAAATCGTTAAGAGTATTGTCACCATACCCTGCGTAGCTTTTATGCGAAGCGGGTATTTTTATTATTTTTCTATTTCCGGCAACACCCATATTGCGTAGTGATACCCGTGAGGTCATATCATTTGTCACAAGATTCATTGTCCCAATTTTGTAGGTGTAAGGAAATAGTTCGTAAGCATCGATCAAGATAGATAAAAGATGTATCGTCTATTACAATCTTGCCCTGGTGCCGTAATAACACATGCACGCCATCTTTGCGCATTCTTAATCTTATATTATGAGTCAGGCCAAACCTAAAAAATAATAAATCGTACCAGTTCACTATGGCCTCCTCAGTGAGCTTCTTAAAGCTCTGATAACTTAGCCAAAGCCTTGATATTGAATTCATTTTTTCACATCTTGCTATTTCGGAGTCTCAACAACACAGTCAGGTATGTATTCTTACACTATATTTAAATATAGTTACTATACTTTCAATAAAGAAGATATACGGATCATACTTCTAAATCTCTCATGGGGGATAAAAAATTAGATACCCTTCAGATCATACTTAGGCCATACACGCTTGATCTTCTTAAGGGGTTGAAGGAAACGCCTGAAAGATTTGGAAATCTCAAAAAATATGTAAAGAATGAGAGAACATTATCATTGAAGCTTTCTAAACTACAAGATTATGGTTTGGTAGAATTATAGCAGTCCAATAAAGTAATTGGACATTCCACTAATACTGTTTTAGTAGAAAGATTGATACTACTTTCCGTCCAACATTATTCGACGATCAGAATGTTGGAAGAGGATGAACCCCTCCTGCGCAAACTTGCAAAAGAGTGCGAT
>JAGWGI010000018.1 GCA_028867435.1 Microcaldota archaeon
TTTTCACAGGTATCATGCAGAGGTCAATAAACCTCTTATACTTCGACTCCCTCATATTGTTGGTCATGGTGGTCAGCCTTGACCAAAAATCGAACCGAAGGTGTAAAATCCTTCGGTTCACACTAGTATCCGAGGATTTCTACAAGACCGTGAATAGTATAACTTCACCGGTTCGGATTCAGAAGTGTTGGGATAATGGCGTGCAATGTGAACTTGAAGGGACCGTTTTATTGGAAAATAGTCCTTGAAGCGCAAATCATTCAGGCATGAACTCATCGATCTTGAGCTGCCTTATGCCGGTCATGGTCTTCCAGTACTCCCTTATATATGGGATTAGGCCGGGATTGTTTAGATTCTGCTTTATCATCGAGATTGTCTGGTTGTCAGAGGCATAGCCAGAGCCCATGTCTATGCCCAGGCTATCTGAGATCTTCTCCATCTCCCGATCTCTTACTACCTTGGCGACTATACTCGCGGCCGAGACCACAGGGTACTTCACATCCGCCTTGTGCTCAGAGACCACCTTTATCGCATTCTGCATCTTCTGCGCCTTGACCCCGTGCACCTTCATCGGTTTCTTTGAGAGGACGCTGATCCGCAGGCCGAACCTCTCAGGCACCACGTCAGGGGAATCGAGGTAGATCTCGTCAACCTGGTCAAGCGAGTCGATAAGCCTTGAGATGCAGATAGCCTCGAGCTCGTTAAGCGAGATGTTAGAGCGCATTGCGTTGTTTATCTCAAGCGGCGAGATGGCATAGTTCTTTGCCTCCTCGGCTAGGGAGAGTATCTCATCGTAGAGGAATTCGCGCTTCTTGGGGGTGAGCAGCTTTGAGTCCCTGACCCCTATCTTTGAGAGCTTCTTGCCGCGGCCCTGCTTAATGCTGACCACGCCTATAACAAGGGGGCCTATCACCGCGCCCCTGCCAGCTTCGTCACCGCCGGCTATTATAATAAGACCACCATCAAATGGACTTTCTGTCAATCACAATGAAGTCATTGACCGCAATTACAGAATTGTAAGCAACCCTGAGCTTTCCTTCCTTCACATCAAGCTTGTTAACGAACGCACTGTCAACATTGGGCTCAACAAGAAGAGTGGTAAGCTTGCCTGTCACTTCGTTGATCTCAGCATCAACAAATTTACCGAGGTCAAAACCGTCGTTAGTGACGACTTCCTTTCCGACCAACTGCTCCGCAACTACATATTTTACCATGTTTACACCATTAGTACAACATTTTATTATATAATAGTATTTTTATATCTATATTGCATTGTCGAGAATACCGATAATCGGGAAAATGTGGGATAATGGCCAGAAATGAGGGCACGCTGCTCTTCAAGGACAAGCAGATAGGGATAATTTTGGCCCTCTCTGACAAAGGCCAGGAGTGGAACATCACAAGCCTTGCAAGGGCTGCTAGTGCCACCTACGTCCACACGAGCAAGTTCGTGGCAAGGTGCGAGGGGCTGGGCCTAATACAGGTGGTGAAGCACGGAAAGATCAAGGCACTCTCCCTGACAGAGAAGGGTTCAGAGATAGCTGGCAACATCTCAAGGATAATAGAGAGGCTTGCGATCAAGCCTGAGGACGGCGGGGTAGGGCAGGCGCAGGAAAAGAAGTAAATGCTGGCACTTAGACGACTTCTATCGAACTCTTCTTCTTTATCGCATTTAGCACGTGGCCGTAGTCGCGGTAGTGGGCGAAAGCGCTGATGTTGATTGTGTACTCGCCCTTTTCTACGCTTGTTCCACCGAAGATCTCAACTCGCGCATTCTTCTCCTCACTTGCCGCCAGATCTCCGAGCCTGAGCTCCTTCTCGTGGTTTAGGCCCATCTGATCGAAGCTGAGCTGCTTTGGAAGCTCTATCACTATGGAGCTCATCAGCGGTTCGCCTGTCAGGTTTTTTAGGGAGAGACCAAGGGTAGTTGAGCTGCGCCTGTCGGAATAGAGTTTGTATGGCACGAACTCAGTGAGCAGCCTGAAAGGTGGCTGCCTTGCAACCTCGTCGGCTACATTCTTCTTGCCGAAAAAATTTGGGAGCTTCATGTCAGCACCTGATATAGTATGATTAGGCAAAATATTTAAAGAATGGTTATCGGGATGCAAGAACAGCCGTGTGAGTGGCCTTCGGAAGTGTTATATACATACAATACCAATTAGTAGCAGGTTTCATGCCGAACAGGAACACTCTAAACAAGTACGAACTGTTTGTCACGGAAGTTCACAGGCTTGCCAAGAGAAAGCAGCTTGAGGCAAAGGACCTTCGCATAAAAAAGCTTGCTATGTTAATAGCCTCTCTCTCTTCCAACCATTCCTGGAGAACCTACAAATACCTGAACGGCGGAGGGGAAATCGAGAGGACCTGCATGCTCGATGAAACGCGTCAGGCATTTTCGGAAGGGTGGAAGAACATAACCGAATCGGACATAGAGGAGGTAGTGAATGCCAATACCAACGAGTACATGTTCTCCATGTGGCTCTACCATGTGGTTGACAAGGAGCAAAGGCACGAGTTCAAGGAACTGCACAAGGAACTCAAGACGGAATATGCGGACGGTCTGGAGCCGATTGAGCGGGTGCTGGACTAATTCTTATTAATTACGCATGCCAAACTACCTTGTGGGCATGTGGCGCAACTTGGATAGCGCACTTGGCTTCGGACCAAGTGGTTGCGGGTTCAAATCCCGTCATGCCCGCTACTGCAATGAGAGGTATCCGAGTTTGAACCTCAGCAGCCCCATTGAAATCTAGCGTCTATGGCTCCGGTTTCAAAACAAGAGATAGGACATCAGGCTATTCGCCGGCCTCAAAAATCAGTAAGCATTGTCATGGTGTTCAAAATCCACAAGTGTGATTACATTCCTAGAGTTGTCAACTTCATAGGTTAATACGAAATGGCCTACATGAACTCTGCGTACTTCTGTATGCTGGTGTTCCAGTGGCTTGCCTATACCTGGATTTACTGCTATCTCATTCACTTTCTTCAGGATTCGACTATGTGTTACCGAGCCGCTCTTTTTCAACTTCCTAAGTTTGTCTGCAAGTTTCTCCCTTACGTCTATGCTGTATACCATGTATCGCACGGTCAGCCAAAAGCTTTATTGAACTCTGCAATGTTTTTATAATGGATTACTTTGCCATTCCTTACTTCCTTCATGGCATTAGCTAACTTCTTTGCATAGCTTGCCTTGAATTCCTCCTTTATGTTGGGTAGTTTGCCGCCTTCCAAAAGCTCAACTAATCTAGAAACTACCGAGTTTAGGTTGTCTATTTTCCTATCCAGCCTTTCCACTTCTTCCTGTATCTGTATTGCCTTCATCTTCCTCACTTATTCTTCATAGTTCTTCAAATTATTAAATCTTTGTGGTATACTCAGGAAAAATAGTTTTGTATTTTCTTTCTTCTAAGGCAATGACATACAAGGCATATATTGACAACATCAGGGCGAAAACAGGCAAGGGGCCGCAGTATTACCAGAAAGAAGCGAAGAGATTGGGCCTTGTGAAGTATAGCGAGCTGCTCAAGTGGCTAAAGGGTGAGGAAGGCCTTGGGCATGGGTACGCAAACGCAATGATCTTTTAGATACAAAGGCCTGCGCTTGCAAAGAAAAAGATTGCTGAAAGCGTCGCAAACAAAAAGGGCGCCAAAACTGCGCCTAGCTAAGCGCAATAAAAGAAAAATGCGCTGCTCTTAGATCAGCGCGTAAGCCAGGAAGATGGATGCTAGCAAAATCGAAATCGTGCTCACCACTTTTATCATCGAATTAAGCGATGGGCCTGCGGTGTCCTTTAGAGGGTCTCCCACTGTGTCTCCCACCACCGATGCCTTATGCGCATCGCTCCCTTTGCCTCCGAAGTTCCCTTCTTCTATGTACTTCTTGGCGTTGTCCATCGCCGCGCCGCTGTTCGACATGAACAGTGCTAGCATGAAACTTGCGGGGATCATGCCCACCAGGAGCCCTCCTAGCGCTTCTGTTCCAAGCACAAGACCCACGACTATCGGGGTGAGTATTGCGACCATCTCTGGAATGATTAGGGACTTGAGCGCATTGACTGTGGCTATGTCAACAGCCTTTGCATAGTCTGGCTTTGCCTTCCCGCTCATCAGGCCCTTTATCGTCTTGACTTGCCTTCTGACCTCTTCCACCATCAGGCCTGCTGTGTACCCTACGGATTCCATGAGGAATGAGGAGAAAATGAATGGCAGCAGCGTACCTATGAAGATTCCGACCACCACATATGGATTAAGAGCATCTATTGTCTGCAGGTGCACAGCCTGAGCAAATGCCACAAAGAGCGCAGTTGCTGAGAGTGCTGCGCCGCCTATTGCAAACCCCTTGGTTGTTGCCTTTGTCATGTTGCCTATGGCGTCAAGCTTGTCTGTTATCTTTCTTACCGCGTGAGGAAGCGCTGACATCTCTGCTATTCCTCCGGCGTTGTCTGTTATCGGACCGAAGGAGTCTATTGTCAGTATCGTAGCTGTGAGCGAGAGCATTCCGACAGCCGCGATTCCTATTCCGTATACACCTGCCTCAGTGTAGCTAATAAGGATTGCAACCACCACCAGGACTGCAGGAACCCAGGTGCTCCTGAGTCCTACTGCAAGGCCGCTTATCACATCGGTCCCTGCCCCGCTCCTTGCGGCATTTGCAACCTTTATCACCGCCTTTGCATTGTTGCCAGTGTAGTAGTCTGTCACTGCAAAGAGCAGAAACGCTATCACAAGACCTGATAAAACGGAGACGAAGTAGCTAGCAGGCATGCCTGTAGTCACTGTCATTATGTAGTCTAGTATTGCAGCTATGACCACCGCCCCCGCGATTCCTTTGTATAGTGCCCTTGTGACGTTGTTGCCCTTGACCTTCATGAAGAAGATACTTATTATGCTAGCGATTATCCCAAGAGATGCAACCATCAGCGGATATGAATATCCAGAGATGCCTGCGGATGCGGCAAAGCCGAATGCTATTAGCAGGGCTGCCACAAGCGTTACTGCATAGCTCTCGAAGACATCTGCCGCCATCCCTGCACAGTCGCCCACGTTGTCCCCGACATTGTCTGCGATTACCGCAGGGTTCCTTGGATCATCCTCTGGCAGGTTGAGCTCGGTTTTGCCCACAAGATCCGCGCCTACATCTGCAGCCTTGGTGTATATTCCCCCTCCGACTCTTGCGAACAATGAGACCAGAGATGCGCCGAAGCCAAATCCGATTAGAAGAGGGATGTTAAGTGTTGTAAAGAGCATTATCAGTATGCTTATGCCAATTAGTCCAAAGCCCACGGCTGCGAACCCTGTGACTGCGCCTCCGAAGAGCGCTGTCCTGAATGCGTGGTCAAGATTCTTTGTTGCCGCCTGTGCTGTCCTGATGTTTGCCCTTACAGCAACATTCATGCCAAGATAGGCAGTGAGATACGAAGCCACTGCCCCTGTGACGAATGCGACTACCAGTCCTGATCCGTTGCCAAGGAAGAAGTAGAACAGCACTGCAAGCACTATTCCAAAAGCAAGTATGGTGAGCAGCTGCCTGTTTAGGTATGCAGTTGCCCCCTGCCTTATCGCCTGCGCTATCTCCTTCATCTTTGCATTGCCTTCAGGCTTTCTGAGTGTGGCGTATGCCGCGTACCCTGCAAAGAGCAGAGAGATTATTCCAGCTATCAAACTGTAGTCGTAAAACTGCATCGTATCAACTCTTTTATTTAGTGTAAACCATATTTAAGCGTTACGAAGAGATGATTTTCTCCATCCCGGGTATCGCGCTCAGCGCGTTCTCACGCTCCAGCTGTTGGTATACCATGTACATTATACCTACTGTCAAAAGGATTCCGACTCCTGTGCCCACTGCCCCTGTGAGTGTCGCAAGCGCAGCAAGAAGGCCGACGAATGCGCTCCCCAGCACAGCTATTGTCGGGATGTACTTGTTTAGCACCCCTTCGATTATCCTCGGATCCCTCCTAAATCCCGGGATCTGCATCCCAACATCCTGCAGTTGGTTGGCGACATTCTTTGGGCTCTGGCCGGTCATCTCGATCCAGAACTTTCCGAATACAACGCATGCTGCTATCAGAACCAGGGTGTAGACCACAATGTGTATCCATTCTGGCACCAGGGCCACTGCGCCCCATGGAAGGTAGAGCGAAGTGGTATGGGTTGCAAGATATCCGAAATATGCGCCGTATCCCCCGATTCCATAGGGCGCTGCATATGGCGCTGGGAAGAGTGGGGAGATCAGATAGACCAGTCCTCCGACTAAAGTGAGCTGGCCGTTCTGGAGCTGGTAGAAGGCAAGGAACTTTGCGATGTTGCCAAGTGTGCCTGTGGCTCCTGCAAGGAACCTGAACCAGACAGTCATGCTAAGTATGAAGGATGTGGCGAGCACCACCGGAAGGACGCTGGTGTATAGCAGGGGTATTGGGAATCTGCCACCCACTCCCCTGAACTGGCTGAATGCTATTGGTATCTCCACTTTTATGTCGTATACGTAGATGCTTATCAAAAATACCATTATCGCAAAGAAGAGCGGTCCGAAGGCAAGAATCGCATTTGGTATCGCAGATGCACCTCCAGCGGTTATCGCGTTTATCGCGTCCACAAGTATTATGTTTATCGTGCCTGCAACTATCGAGTACGCAACGCCACCGGCTATGAACATGTTTATTCCAGAGGTTATGCCGTACTTGGACATGATCTCGTCTAAGAAGATTATGAATATCGCGCCAAGAGCCAGCTGGACCATTACAATCCCTGCAAGCGCTCCGTTGGCAAGGGGCACATAGCGGGTTGCGACAAGTATGTATGCTTCAATCAGGGCTATGATTATCGCAGATATCTTCTGTATGCCCTGCATCTTCGCCTTCTGCTCAGGATCCTGCATGTCTATCTTTATGACCCCTGAGCCCTGGAGGAGCTGGAGGACTATGCTTGAGAGTATGATTGGGGTTATACCAACGGTTATGAGGCTGCCAACCCTTGCCGCGAAGATTATGTTCGCAAGCTGGTATGTGGGCTGGCTTAGGGCAGCGATGTTCGAGCCTATGGCAGGGATGCTAAAGAGCATGAAGTAGACTACCATCACAAGAGCGGTCCACTTTAGCTTCTCCCTGATGGTAAGCGGATTTACCGGCTTCTTTATTGCAGGTATGGCGTTAAGTATAGGATTTAGAAATTCTAAGGCCATTTGGGCACCGAAATATAAGTATAATCGAAGGCGGCAATGGTGGCCCCCATCCCACAGATAGGTGATTGCAGGTATTTAAAGATTTGGCTACTCAAGGCTTGCTAAATAATTAACGCTTTTTCCGGATATATTAGCACAGGCGATAATTTATTAGCAGTAATAGAAATAGATTTAAGACTTCGTGAACAGATATTCATTTGTGAGTGTATGACTTTAACTGTGGGACAACTTTTACAACAATTAGGAATTGCGATAATGGCAGGGGGTATAGTGGGTCGAGCTGTAGTTCCGAAGAAAGACAAAAAATTATATTGGGGCATAGTCATAGGTGGATTTATTGCCTTGATTGTTGGAAGTTTATTGCCTTTCTAAAAGATTTGGATTTGTTTTCAACTCATACATGGCACTTGTCAAGGCTAGCAAGTTTTTCAAAGAGAGAATGTGACTGAGTAGCTGCCATCGCTATTCATTGTCCTTGAGATGCTGGCCTGTTTCTTGATGGCCTTTGAGATTATGCCCGCCATAAGCGCGGTGGCAAGGTCGGTGTACGCGCTTATTGATGAAGTCCTTGTGAAGATTATTTTGATCGATGAGATTCCCCTTCCCTTCCTCTCTATCTTTACCTGCCTTGCGGCGATTAGTGAGGCAAGGTTGCCCATGTTCTGATTGGCGAACTTGAATTTTTCCCCTGCGGCCTTTGCGCCGATTATAAATAGCAGCTTTGAGAGGTCCTGGGGGATCGTGCCCTTTGTCAGCGGCAGCATCTCGAGGATGTAGTAGCTATCTGAGATGCGTGAAAGTGGCTTTGCCGAGCTTACGCTCTTGGCGATTGCGTCGACTCCCGAGTCTACGCCTTCGTAGCTCTCAGGTATCTGCATCTTGCCGAATCTCTCTGTGAGGAACTGGCAGGAATTCCTGGAATTGTGTGCGCACTGTCTTTCCACTACATTGACCCTTCTTCCGGTGGACTCTGAGAGGTATCCGGCTATTAGGCCTGCCTCGAATGTATGTATGTTCTTCTTGAGGTCGGTTGAACAGTCTAGGTGCTTTGCCGAAATTATCAGATCCCTCCTTGAGGGGTAATACATTATGTTGGTGAAGCCCGCGTTCTCAAGGGCGCATAAAAGGGTGTTTATAGTGTTGCCCTTGTTGTGCTTTAAGGAGAGGTCGAGGCCGCAAGAGAAGCCAGAGAGATATGCAAGGTTCTTTGTTCCTGGGGTAAGGTTGTAGAGCAGCTCTGGAAGCAGGGGCAGGCTGCTGCGCTCGGATCTGGCTGCAGGCGATGAGACCTTTAATATCAGAAATTCGTTTAGGCTTGAGAACTTTGCGGCGGCCTTACTTTTGGGACTGAGAATTGTGCGCTTTTTGCTGTTGTGCTTGCCCTTCTTTTGCTTGCGCTTTGGTTCCTGCCTTGGTTTGTGCATGAGTCTAGTTGCCATTTAAGCACTTACTAGATTAGACTTGAAAGTTGATAAATTTTTGCAATTATCTCTTCTTCCTTACAATCCTCCCCTTCTGTATGGAGCAGCTTCCAAAGAGCCTGCTAAGGCTGTAGTATGATAAGGCAACGTTTAGCACTATGAGCAGGACAAAGATGTAGTTCTGGTAGTCACCCACTATCGCTATTATGGAGCTAACAGCTGTGCCGTTTAGTGCAAGAAGGTAGAGAATAGACGAGAGAACCGGCACCTCGCAGTTGCACCCGGCAATGACGCCCCCTGCAAGCATTGTTAGAACGCTTAGGGCTCCTGTGGATTCATTGCGTATCCTTGAGAGGGAGAGCCTGATCGATTCTATGCTTATGCTTATTAAGACTGCTGCACTCAGTGCGAGGAGGTAGATGAGGATTGGGGGGGTGGTGATGATCACAAAGCCTGCCGGAGCATTCAGGCTTATCACATAATTTATCATGAAGTAATAGGCGATAGCAAAAACTGCAGTGGTTGCTATGACCCACTTCGAAGTGAAGAACGCCCTGAAGTAAGCTAGTATTGGCATGCCGACACTAAAAGCCCCCTACGGCCTCTATGCCCTGTATTGCCGGAAGGCTGCAGATAGGTGCAGTGTTGTTTATCGTGGAGCAAACGCCTGCTATGTAGAAGTCTGCGCCTATGTACTCTTCCCATGCAAAGACGTTGTCAGGCTTGCCCAGTTGGTTTAAAACATCCTGGTGCGTCATGTTCATTATCGTCGTAGTTCCATTGGAGAATGCGCTTGCAGTTGCTCCGCCGTATATGTACTTGCCCCATATGGTGTACGGGGTTCCCGAGAAGGTGTTGTTTGAGGACTGAGAGCCAGAATAGCTATTGATGCCGATCAGGAAGTTGGTTGCGTTTATGTAATCTGGGTTGGCAGAAGCCTGAGCCTGCTGCTGGAAGAAGGTTAGACCGGATGAGGGAAGCTGAAACCCGGCGGTTATCGGGGATAGGTACTCTATAGAGAGGAAGCTTACATACTTGCTGGTGTAGTTGTTCCCAAACTTTACCCCGGAGGGGATGGTGTAGTTGTTCTGCTGCCAGTATAAGGTGGGTAGATCGCCGTCCCCAAATGAGCTATAGCCATTGTAGAGCGAACTGAAGTTGCCGAACCTGCCGAGCGCAAGAGCCATCGCCCACCTGTTCTCTCCGCAGTATATGCAGGAGATAGCGCCGAGGTATATCACCGCCGGCTTGCCGTTAACTGTTATCGGCCTTGTATGCACAAGTGATGATGTGCTAGGCAATTTGGAGAGCTTGGTGAGCGGGAAATATGGTACTCCTGCCGCCACGTATCCGCTCATTGAGTTTATGCTGTGGTTGAGATACATCTCTCCTGCCTTCTCGAAATATGAATCTGAGGCGTTGTTTATTACTTCAAGCTGAGCTGTGGTGAGAGGCTGGTTTATCTGAGCAAGACTATGCCCGAATTGGGGATGTGGAGAAACCGCAGATGCCACTATGGGCCCTGCTGCCAAGATGATGGCCGCTATGCCGATTAGTAGCGCAGCAAATGAGACCAGTCTTAGCATGCGCACTGCACGCTCAAGCCTCTTTGTTGCAACAATGGCACTCTCGCTTCTCTCTTTTTTGGGGGACATTAAAGCACTTGTCAGATGCCACGTATGCGGCATCCGTATTAATAAGATATCCCAGATAATCTATATAAGGTTTAGCTTCGGGTTTTGCGATGTACCAGAGCACTGCATCTATTTCACGAACAATGCACCAACTCGCCGAAATCTCAGATGCGCACTGCCACCTTAATTTGTTCGAGAATCCAGAGGCAATAGTGAGGGAGTGCTCAGGACGCGGAATGAAAATAATACTTGCGACAGGGGGGAGCGCAAAGGACAATCTGATGACCGCTGAACTGCTCAAGCCTGAGATAGTGTTCGGCATAGTTGGCATAGGGCCGGATTTTGCAGTGGCCGAAGGCGAGGCGGTGCTGGGGCTTAGGGAGCTGGTAAAATCAAGCAAGAAGATAATTGGCATAGGCGAGATAGGTCTGGATTTCAAGATTACAAGCCACCCTGGGGGGATTGCAATCCAGAAGGAGGTCTTCGAGCGGCAGATAGAGATTGCAAAGGAGCTAGAGATGCCGATAGTGATACATTCGAGGAACTCGCTGGATGAGGTGCTGAAAATACTCGACAGGCATAGCGTGAAGAGAGCAATGTTCCACTTTTTCGAGGGCGATGGGGCGGGGGCAAAAGAGCTGGAGGGAAGGGGCTACTTAATCTCCGTTCCTCCGGTAGAGACTTCAAAGCGGAGAGATGCGATAAAAAGCGTTGATTTAAGGAACCTTGTTGCTGAGACCGATTCGCCCGTGGTGGGCAAGACGCCGATGGATGTGGTGCGCTCGCTTGAGATGATAGCAAAGGTGCGCGGAATCGAGGTGAGCGAGGCTGCGCAGGTAACGACAGATAGCTTGAGGGAGTTCTTTTATATCTAGGTGTGTAATATAAATGGGCTGGGCCCGTAGCTCAGCTTGGATAGAGCGACAGCCTTCTAAGCTGAAGGTCGCGGGTTCAAAATCCTTTGAAAATCCCGCCGGGCCCGCTCTATGTGAAACAGTGATTTTATGGCAAAGGAAGAAAAACAGTTTGACGAAACGATTTCACAGATAAAACAGCAAATAGACATGCTCTTAAACGACAACAGCGTGCCTAGGAACGTGAAGAGCGCGCTTGACGAGGCGAAGAAGTCGCTTGATAGCAAAGAGAGCTATGCGGTGAGAGCAAGCTCGGCGACCTACAAGATTGATGAGGTCAGCAATGATATCAACCTACCCCCTTATGCAAGGACGGTAATCTGGAACCTTCTCAGCCTGCTTGAGTCAATAAAGGAGTAGTCACCAGTCTCTTCTTGCGCTTTTCGATAGGTAGAAAAGCCTTGCGCCTTCTATGAATTGGAGAGCCGATGCCGAGAGGCCCCCGTAGCTCATTAGTTTGTCCAGTGCGCTGCCAGAACCGTCGGAGAGAGCCACGGTGAGGAAAAAGGTTATCGTAGATGCGGTGATGAAGGCAGTGCCTATGGCTTTCTTTTTTGATGCCTCCTCAGGCTTTGCCCCGTTCTTTCGCCATACCACAAAATCACTAGATTACTTATTTGATGGCGAATATTTTTATTTGCTGTTACACGCTGCTACTATTCATTCTCCATCTCTTGGGAAAAAGCTGCCGATCTTTCCTTGTGGCTCTTTTCCCTTGGAATCGACTCGCCCTTGAGCATCCTCCTTGCATTCACCAGCACCTTTTTCGCCATCCAAGCGAGGCAGCGCTGGTTAGATTGGCTCCTTGGTTCAATTCGCATGTTGCACCAGCAATCCAGCTTGCAGCTTTGAGGATTTTGAGTGTTACTTGGTGTTCTCTAAAAGCATGGTTCATATGACTCCATAATTAATGAGTATGGATGTTTTTATAGGTAATCTACCGCTTTGTTTTCTAAAGCATTTTATACTTATTTTGCCAATTAATTTCGGGGGCTGATTTGTTGGACAACGGGCTAATCTTAGAACTTGCCAGTCGCCTCAACAACAGGGTTGTAATTGCCTCTGAAATAGATGACGGTGACCTGTCGGGCTTGGACATGGAGGCGCTCACAGGCAGAGTCTCTGCCTTCTTTTCAGATAAACAAGGAGCCTCGATACTAACTAAGCAGATACTCCAGCAAATAATATTGATGATTCAAGAGGAAAAGATCCCCACTGCAATTGAAATTTCAAGATCTGGAGATTTCAAGCCGATGGCAAAAGAGGTGGACAAGAAGTTCGGAATCTCTGAAAGCAGGCTTGAAAAGACTGGGGGTACTGCAGCTGACTTCACTGATTACTTCCGTGACAGGTTCCGCAAGCTCCGTGACTTCGTGCGCGCGAACAGGAGCATGCTTGGGGGGATGCTGCGCGGGGTGGATGCAATAAAGCAGTACGCCGATGGGAGGGAGGTAAGCGTTATCGGGATGGTCTACGACAAGATGGTGACCAAGAACGGCAACATACTTGTAACAATCGAGGATGAGAACGGCACTGCGAAGATACTCTTTGTCAAAGGTTCAAGCCCGCAGGCGATTGAGGTGTTCGAGAACTCCAAGAAGCTGGTTAGCGACGATGTTATCGCGATAAAGGGCAAGATCTACAACAAGCTGGTGATAGTGAACTCGATGGCATGGCCAGACATCCCGATACACGAGAAAAAAAGGACAGAGACAGATATAGGGATTGCGTTCATGTCTGATGTCCACGTAGGCAGCAAGCTCTTCCTTGAAAAGCAGTTTGGGGAAATGCTAAGGTGGCTTAATGGAAACGTGGATTCGCGAAAGGATCTGGCTGGCAAGGTCAAGTATCTGATAATAAACGGGGACGTCGCTGATGGCATTGGGGTGTACCCGAATCAGGACAAGGATCTTGCAATACTAGACATTTACAAGCAGTATTCCATTTTCTTCGACTTTTTGTATTCGATACCTGAATACATTGAGGTGTTTGTCACTCCGGGAAACCACGATGCTGTCCAAAGGGCTGAGCCCCAGCCCCCTCTCACAAAGGAACTGCTAGGCAGCTTTGCGATGGACAATGTACACATAATATCTAATCCGAGCATGCTGAGCATAGAGGGGCTCAAGGTGCTCGCATACCACGGGACTTCCCTGGACTCTGTGATACAGAACATACCCAACTGCAGCTACTCAAGACCCGAGATAGCGATGACCGAGATACTTAAGAGAAGGCATCTCTCCCCGATTTACGGCGGCAACATAATAGTGCCTTCAAAGAGCGACGCGCTGGTAATAGATGAGGTTCCAGACATACTGCACATGGGGCATGTGCACAAGAACGGAGTGAGCGACTACCACGGCACGCTTATAATAAACAGCGGTACATGGCAGGGAAGAACCGCCTTTCAGGTGAAGCAGGGGCACATACCAACGCCTGGCATACTACCGGTATATGAAGGCAAGAGTATGACGCTCTCAAATGTTGATTTCAACAATATTCTGTGATGCTATGGACACGCACGACTACTTTAACTCCCTATCGCAGGGTTTTGAGAGTGCATATGCGGTTGCAAGTGAAGCAAGATCCAAAGGCTTTGATCCTGAGAGCAAGGTGGAAGTCAAGATAGCGGCAGACATAGCAAGTAGAGTGGAAGGAATAATCGGAATTTCAGGGATAGCCGAGATAATAAAGGGCAAGCTTAGAAACCAGTCCAAACCGGAGCTCGCCTTCGAGGTGGTGAAGGAGATCTGCACGAATGAAGGCTTCTCAGGTTATGAACCCATAAAGCGGGTAGAGCTTGCGGTAAGGATCGGGCTTGCGATACAAACCGACGGGATACTTGTTGCACCTACTGAGGGAGTCTACGGATTGCAGCAGTACAAGAATGCAGACGGCACTGATTACATCGCAATGGTTTTCACCGGTCCTATCAGGAGCGCAGGCGGAACCTCTGTCGCCCTATCTGTTGCCTTTGCAGACTACGCAAGAAGGATGTTTGGCTTTGGAAGCTACAAGGCGCAGCAGGAGGAGGTAGAGAGGTACGTAGAGGAGGTTGAGACATACAATGCCAGGTGCGTGAGGCTGCAGTACAAGCCTGCTGAAGAGGATCTAAGGAGCATAGTAAACAACTGCCCAATCTGCATAGACAGCCTCCCAACCGAGGACATCGAGGTGAGCGTGCACAGGGACTTGAAGAAAACCGATCTAAGCGGCAAGGAGGTAAGGGTCTCAAACCGCGTAAGAGGGGGCATCTCGCTTGTGCTCTGCGAGGGAATAGCCCAGAAGGCAAAGAAGGTACTAAAGGAGGTGAAGAACGTGGGCCTTGACTGGAGCTGGCTGAACACCGTGATCAAGGTTGACAAGGGAGAGAAGGCGAAGAGCGGCACAAAGGAGGGGGCGCGGTCTTTCCTTGACGAGCTGGTTGCCGGCAGGCCAGTGCTCTCATACCCTGGCGTTGTGGGTGGATTTAGGCTCAGATACGGCAGGAGCAGGATGACAGGGATAGCTGCGATGGGCATGCACCCTGCCACGATGATACTTACCGGCGGATTCATAGCAACTGGGACGCAACTCAAGATGGAGCAGCCCAGGAAGGGATGCGTGATAACTCCTGTCGACTCTGTGGAAGGGCCGTTTGTAAGACTTAAGGACGGCAGGTCTCTGCGCGTCGAGAGCGTTGAGCAGGCAAATGTGGTGAAAGAGGGACTAGATGAGATAATATCTCTTGGAGACATCCTGATAACGTTCGGGGACTTCAAGAATGCCAACACTCCGCTGATGCCAAGTAGCTACGTGGAGGAGTTCTGGGAGGAGCAGCTTGCACAAAAAGTGGGCGGCATTGCAATCGACCACGAGACTCTTGGATTCAGGGAGGCCTACCTACTTTCGCTGGAGAATGGAATACCGATACATCCAAAATTCCTCTTCGAATTCCAGGGCGCAAGCGGTGAGGAGATATGCGATTTGGCGGGGTTTGCGGCAAGGAATGCAAAGATAACAAAGAATGGTGAGGATCTCTTTAGTGTTGAAAAAATAGAGTTTGAGAACAGGCCGGAACTGAGAAGGACGCTAGAGAACCTCACCGTCCCTCACTGCGCCAAGGGAGAGAGTATAGAGGTGTACGCTGACCATGCCCAAGCGCTCCTCGCCTCGCTCGGATTTGCATCTGGCAAAGAGGGCAGACTGGAAATTGGAGAGGGGGTGCTCGAGGAGTATGCATCTTATGATGACAAGGAGAGCCTTGAAATTGTGAATGCTATGGCGCCATTTGAGATAATGCAGCGCTCCACTTTCATAGCCGCAAGGATAGGCAGGCCTGAGAAGGCCAAAGAGAGGCTGATGAAACCTGCGCCCAACGCACTCTTCCCGATAGGGGATTTCGGGGGGAAGGAGAGAAACATAACCAAGGCGTACATCAATGATTCCAAGAAGTTTGGAAGCTTGAAGTTCAAGGCAAACATCGCAAGGTACACATGCGTGAGCTGCAAGAGGGTGATAGAGACGCCATACTGCTACGATTGCTCTATGAGTGCGATAATAACCAGGATATGCGACAGTTGCAAGAACATGACCCAGAGTCCTACATGCGAGAGGTGCGGCGCAGACACTCGGGCAAACGAGGAGCGTGAGATAGACGTTGCAAAAATAGTGGGCAGCGCCACAAGGAGGCTTCGCATAGCAAAAATGCCAGACATAGTCAAGGGGGTGAAGGGGCTTAGCAGCAGGGACAAGAAGGTCGAGCCGATTGAGAAGGGGATCCTAAGAAGCCTAAACGGGCTCTTTGTCTTCAAGGACGGCACCATAAGATTTGACGCAACAGATGTTCCTATAACCCACTTCTACCCGAAGGAGATGAATGTGAGCGTGGAGAGGCTGCGCTCTTTAGGGTACGATAAAGATTATCTGGGCGAAGAGCTTGAGCGTGACGACCAGCTAGTTGAGCTTCGCCATCAGGACGTGATACTTAGCAAGAACGGCGGCATCTACATGCTAAAGACCACGCACTTCATAGACGATCTGCTAACCAAGTTCTACGGGATCAAGGCTTTCTACAACTGCGTAACTGCAGATGATTTGATAGGCCACCTTGTGATGACCCTCTCCCCGCACACCTCCTGCGGGGTGCTGGGCAGGATAATAGGATTCACTGACGCACACGTGGGTTTCGCGCATCCGTACACCATCTCGGCAAGGAGGAGGAACTGCGACGGGGACGAGGACACCACTATGATGCTCCTAGATGGGCTGGTAAACTTCTCAAGAAGCTACCTTCCGACCAACATCGGGGCGACAATGGACGCACCGATCATCCTCTCCCCAAACATCCTGCCAGAGGAGGTGGACGACGAGGTGCACGTGGTAGAAGTTGCAGAGAAATTCCCGCTCGCCTTCTACAAGAAGACCCTCGAGCGCGCTTCTCCATCTGAGGCCAGCATCGAGATGGTAAAGGACAGGTTGCAGAAGGGTGAAGAGAGATTTAGGAACCTGCGCTTCACCCATGGCGCCTCGATTGGCGTGATCCAGTCAGCCCCGAAAAAGAGCATGTATTCTCTGCTAAACAACATGCAGAGCAAGGTTGATGCCGAGTTTAGGCTCATGGACATGATACGCGCAGTGGACAAGAGGGATGCTGCAAAGCGGCTCATAATAAGCCATTTCATACCTGACCTGATAGGCAATTTGCACACATTCTCAAGGCAGGGCTTTAGGTGCGTGGTGTGCAATGCAAAGTACAGGAGAATACCTTTAACAGGGACGTGCACAAGATGCCAGGGCAAGCTGCTGCTGACCGTATCCAAGGGGGGGATAGAGAAGTATCTGGAAATTGCCATCAACCTTGCCGATGCCTACAGCCTTGAGCCGTACATAAGGCAGAGGCTAAAGCTTGTGAAGGAAGAGATAGGCAACCTGTTCGGCGAGCAGGAAGTAATACTTGACAAGAGGCAGTTCAACCTAAGCGGATTCATGTAGCTCTCGAGGGTGTTTGTATTATATGTTAATCCAATTTAACGTAAATT
Source organism: Microcaldota archaeon (assembly GCA_028867435.1). GTDB lineage: Archaea > Micrarchaeota > Micrarchaeia > Micrarchaeales > CABMGC01 > JAGWGI01. Next base: position 17,166 of record JAGWGI010000018.1, read on the forward strand.
TGATTTTATGTTAATTGTATTTAACATACTTTTGGCTAGGGAAGCTGGCATGATTAGCTGCTTGCCGACTTTATCGCATCCTCTAGCACGTCCATCCCTTTCTCTAGGTTTTTCTGCCCGATGGTTATTGGTGGTATTATCCTAATTGTTGAAACGCCGCAGGGAAGGAGCAGTAGCCCTTCCCTGAAGCATGTTTCCAGAACCTTGGATCTCTCCATAATCGCAGGCTCCTTTGTGCGCTTGCTCTTGACAAGCTCTACGCCAATCATCATTCCTATCCCTCGCACGTCGCCGACAATCTCGTAATCCTCCTTCATCTGGTTGAGCCTCTTCAGTATATAGCTGCCCTTCTGCTTTACCATCTTCTGCAGGCTCAGCATGTTCCTTTTGACGTACTCAAGCGATGCGTTGGCTGCTGCAACGGAGACAAGGTTGCCCCCGAATGTGTTTGCGTGAGATCCTGCAGGCATATCGCCCAGAGATTTTTTGTATATGGTTGCGCCCATCGGCAATCCGCCCCCCAGAGCCTTTGCCATGGTGTATATGTCTGCAGTTACCCCAAAGTTGTCGAGTGCGAGGAACTTGCCGGTCTTCATGTACCCAGACTGCACCTCATCGCTTACAAGAAGTATCTGGTGCTCTGTAGCGAGCTCCCTGAGCTCCTTCATGAACTCCTTTGGCGGAACTATGTAGCCGCCTTCCCCCTGAATCGGCTCTATGAATATCGCTGCAACCTCCCTTGGAGAGACCTCCTTTGAGAGTATGTACTTTTTGATGTGCTCTATACAGTCTGTTGCGCAGTCTTTGGGATCCTTCCATCTGTATTCGTATGGATATGGGGTGTGTATCACAGAGTTGAAAGGGCCGAAGTGCTCCCTTTGCACTGTCTTTGATGCCGTCAGGCCAAGAGATCCAAGAGTCCTTCCATGGAAGGAATTGTAGAAGGCAATCAGGTACTGCCGCTTTGTAAACAGCCTGGAGAGCTTTATCGCGTCTTCGTTCGCCTCTGTGCCTGAATTTGAGAGGAAGACTTTGCCAAAGCCTTTTGGGAACATGGTTAGCAGCTTCTCGGCAAATGAGACCGGTGGTTCTGAGTAAAAATCGGTAAATGCAGGGTGCATCAGCTTGTCGACCTGCTCTTTTACTGCCTTTCGTATCTGCGCATTCCCGTTCACGCCAAGCGTGTAGACGCCTATGAACGTGGAGAAATCTATGAATTTGTTGCCTGAGATGTCAAAGACAAAGTCTCCTGAGCCGTGCGATGCGACAAAGGGGTAGTGCTCCCGCGTCGTCGTTGAGATTGCCATAGAATCTCGCGCAATTATGTCGTTTATCCGCTTGTTGATCTTCATTTGAACACTCTTACTAATCCGTAGGAATTATTATTGGTTTGCCTGCCTTGTGGGTACCGCACTTGGAGATACTATTTTAATTTGATAAGCCCAATCAATACCATGCGAAACTGGAAACTACAGAGTGCCATGGAGTATCTGATGACTTATGGCTGGGCGATACTGATAATCGCAGTAGTTATGGGGGGCCTGTACACCCTTGGAGTTTTCAACCCGTTCTTCTTCGTTGGGAAGGCGCCGCCTGGCGCATGCACGATTTTCAGGCCGAGTGGGCCGAACAGCACGCAGCTGATGCAACCAGAGGGGGAATGCAACGGCGCGCTACCTCAGTTCGTAACTACATTGAACGGTAAGTATGGCTATGTCTTTACCGGCGACACGGTTTACCAAGCCGGAGCTTCAGCAATCACGGTATCGGCGTGGGTTTATTTGTCTTCTGTACAGACGAATGGCTGGTTTGCGAGTCTTGAGAGCTCAAGCGGGATCCAGACAATTAGCTCAAGCGATATTAGAATGGTTGCCCAAAACGGCTGCTATGCTGATACTAGTGGCTACAACTTAGCCACTGGCATATGGTATCATGTGGTGGGGACTTTCAACTCTGGAACATACAACATTTATGTTGATGGAGTCAGACAAACAACTATACCTGCTGGCAGTTGTACAACGTTGGCAAACAATGGCAATACTCTTCTAGGAGCGGGCACGGAATCAGGAAGCGCCATATACGGCTACACAAATGGTTTCCTTGCAAATGTACAGATCTACAATTCATCTCTATCGTCCAATGATGTAAGCGCACTTTATACTGAAGGGATAGGAGGCGTTCCGATAAATTTGCAGCACCTAGTTGCGTGGTGGCCGCTAAATGGGAATACAAACGACTACAGTGGTGACAACCTCAACGGTGTCGCAAACAGCATCTCTTATACTAGCAGCTGGTGGACATCAGGATATTCCGTACCTTGATCATGCAAGTGCCAGGGCAAATGCGCCCATTATCGCTATTGCCATGCCTACAGATTGTATTAGGGTAAGCCTCTCCTTGTAGACAAAATACGCCAGTAAGGTTATTGCAAGGGGCGATAAGGTGGTAAAAATACTTGCAACTGCCACCAAATTCTCTTTTACCAGCAGGCCAAAGATTAGATTCCCAGCCCCATCTAGGAACCCTGCCACGCATGCCAGGATTAGTATCGACGTGCCGATAGGATTTCTATTCCTTGAGCTTTTGGGTTTTGCAATTACAAAGTACATTGCCGCAAGGATTACGAACGTGGTCACTCTTGAAAGGAGCAGTGTTGCTGATGCGGAACCAGATGCGAGTATGGCAGATGATGCCAGTATCCAATATATTGCCCAAGATGCATTTGCGAATAGCGCTGGCACTATCTTCCCATTTATCCTAAGGCCCTTGGCTGTTATCACCAGCAGGATACCTGCGACTATGGCAATGCCGCTTAGCATCTGCGGCACGCTTAGGTGCTCGCGGAGTACGATTATGCTGAAGGCGATTATCAGTGCCGGCTGGACGAACCCAGAGGCTGAGGTGTTTGAAACCTGCTCGGTTTCAAGTGTCCTGTAGAAAAGCAGCGCTCCTATTGCAAAGAATACTCCGGATCCCACTGAGAGAAGTAGTTCGTATCCGCTGAGCTGGGCCGGATAGAATATGTATGCGATCAGTATCGGGAGTATGCCAAGACCCACCACCAGCGCGCTTGTAAGGGCTGCGCCGGTCTTTGCAGAGACACGCTTTTCAATCACTGTGGAGATCGACCAGATGATTGCTGGAAACGAGGAAAGTGGGCTAGAACCTGGCATGTGCTCACGAATAGTTGTTTGTTGCAGGCAATAGGTTTATCTGGCTACTTCTTTGCCTTGGCCTTCTCTGCGGATGCAGCCTTTGGCTTGGGCTTCTCTATTTCAAGAGTCCTGTAGAGTTGCTCC
>JAGWGI010000019.1 GCA_028867435.1 Microcaldota archaeon
ATTGTTTCACGTCGGTTACTGAACATCGGCGCCGGTTACGACCCGGCGCACACAGTAACCAATTGAGAAATCCTATTTTAACCAAGAAAAAGGTATCGTAGCGAAGCCACACCCCACCCTAAAGGGTGCGGATTACTGAAGATTTAAAGTTAACGATGTTCCGGTAGTCAGCAATCTGCGTTTGTGCATCTGCGAAGGCTGTGCATGTTCCAGGATATTTTGATACGCCTTTATTACACCGCCATGACAAACAAAAAGTACGCTTTCGTGCCTGTATCTATCATATACTGGCTTTAGGAACAACCTCAACCTATTCTGGAACTGCCCCAAAGTCTCCCCGGTTCGAAGATCAGAGCGCAATCCTACTGCGTATAATTCATCAGGGGTCTTAAACGACTTGCCAGCAAGATCCCCAACGTCTCTTTCCCTTAAATCTGATAAGGCATAGAAGGTGGTGCCATTGTGGTATTTCATTATCTCTTTTGCGGTATCTAGCGCACGGGCTAAATCGCTCGAATAAATTGCTTCAAATTTCCTGTTCTTTAATTTTAGGGCTATATCCTTTGCTTGCTTTATACCTTTCTCGCTAAGGGTTCCCTGCCTGCTGCCCCCGAGCAACACAATCCTTTTACCCTCTTCTGTTTCTCCGTGCCGGACTAATGTTAACTTCATACATGCCATCTCTTGTAAAGAAAGTATTTAATCCGTTCATAAATAAGCTTGAAATTACTTTATTCACGAAGAGAAGGGTCAGAAAGTGTTCATTTGCCTTGCTCAAATATCTCGCCGAAGCACCTGCAAAAATACGCCATCGCCCGCTTTGTACCCTGCCTTCCTGCTGGGGTGAGCGAATACACTATCGTCTTGCCCTTCTTTGCCCCCTTTATGAGCTTTTTCTCCTTGAGCTCCTTGAGCGCTGGATAGATTGTGCCTGCCTTGGGCTTCTCTCCCCTCCTTTTCTCCATCTCCCTGGCAATCTCTTCCCCGTGCATCGGCTTTTTGGAGAGCAGCCAGAGTATCTGGAATGAGAGCATGCCCCTCATGTCGCAGCCGTAATCATTTTCCATCATTTCCACTGTTATATATAGGACATGCTATATATTTAAATATTTATACTTCACAACGTATATGATGTCCTATACGATTGGGCGTCCAAATCATGCGTAGGTGAATGAAATGTGTGAATGTGGAGCAAATGGAATGAGAAACTTCCTGACCAAGGAAGAGAAGATAGAGATTCTCAAGGAGTACAAGCAGAACCTTGAGAGCGAAGCGAAGGGAGTCGCTGAGAAGATAAAGGACCTAGAGAAGAACAACTAGTAGGCTGCCTTCTTTTTTCTTTTTTTATTTTTTCTTTTTTTTTCTTCATATTGACTTGTTGTCGCATGCCTTTCTTATTCGATTCATCAAGGCAAGGCCCATCCCATTTTCTTTGAATGACTCTATTATCCCGAATCTCTTGCCCATGCCATCCAGGCTTGAAAAGGACTTGTATAAATTGCGCGATATCTGGTAGTAGTCTATCCTTGAACCCAGTCTTATCGTCCTGCAGCCAAGGAATCTTCTTGCCAGGGCACAGCCCTCGTCAGAACCTATGAACGCAAATTCAGTGGAATCGAACTTTGAGAGTCTGTGCTTTAACGAGCTCATCGGGCCCTTGAAGAGGTAGAGTTTGGTATCTGGTGAATAGTGTGCATACTTAGTGCCAGGACTGATAATTCTAGATGCTGATGAGGTGCCTTTTGTCACGTTTGTAACCTTTGGCGCTTTTTTGAAGATCCTTTTTATCTCTTCGACAGTGAAGGGCCCTGGCCTGAGTAGGGTAAATGAAGACAGATCAATTATGGAGGATTCAAGGCCGAATGGGGACTTTCCAGAATCAATTATGCACTCCACCTTGCCGTTGAAATAGCGCTTTGCCTGAGCTCCTGTAGTCGCAGAGGGCTTTTTGGACGGGTTTGCACTCGGTGCTGCTATTGGCACGCCGCTGTGCTTTAAAAGGGATAGTGCAACTGGATGCGATGGCATCCTTAGCGCCACAGTGCCAAGACCTGCAGTAACTGCGCTGGGCAGTGAAGGTTTTGCCTTGACGATAAAGGTTATTGGTGAAGGCCAGATCCTGCGTATGGTTTTTACATATCTTTGTGGAATTTGCGCTATTTGCTCTGCCATCTCAACTGAGGCAACATGAACTATCAGCGGATTGTCTGATGGCCTGCCCTTGGCGATAAATATCCGCTCGCAGGCTTTTTGGTCCAGAACGCTTGCTCCGATCCCGTAGACCGTCTCTGTAGGAAACACCACCAGCTTTCCATTCTTTATGAATTGCGATGCCTGCTTTATCTTTCTTGTATCTATTGACTCCGGATTTATTTTGAGGATTTTGGTTTTTAGGTTGCGCATCTGCTCACTTTTTATCCTTAAATATCTGGACCGTCCAATTCCGGTAGAGGTTGTTTATCGACTTTATGTGAAATTCACTATTCTTGAAGGCCACGAATCCGTCCTTTACCTGGAATATTATCTCGTCTATCTCAGTCTGTGTTGCGATCTTGCCGCTGCACTTGGTGCAATACGGATTTATTGACCTTGGAATCTTGACTTCACCCTCCTTTATCCTTGCAACTATCATTTTCGAGCCGCGGCTATCCGTAATTTTGTGGGGCCGATTTATGAGCATGTCGTTTATCGCATCCTCTTCAGCGTGGACTGCTATGCACAGCTCTAGTCCCACTCCTTTGTGAAGCTCGCTTTTCCTCCTGGGGCAGTTTTTGCAGGAATACTCTTTTGAGAGGATCTCCGGTATGTGGTTGTATCCTTCCCCAAGCACCTTGCCGTCGCTAAATATCACGGCGCCGAGCTGTGCATCCTCGCAGTTGCTCTTTCTTGCCAGTCCTATTGCCCTGCTAAGCTGCAACCTTGCTGCGGCAATCTCCAATTCGCCCAGATACCTCATCTTACCATCAAGGAGTTAGATTAGAGGGATAATATAGGTTGTGCTACTGGCTTGGGAAGATTATGTCGTAGTCCTCCTTTAGCCTCTTTGGGTCTATCTCTGATGGCGAGCCATCCAAAAGAAGTTCACCGCGCTTGTTCTTTGGGAAGAGTATGAAGTCTCTTATGTTGTTCTCACCGCAAAGCATCGCGACTATCCTATCAAGCCCCAGTGCCACTCCGCCCTCTGGAGGCGCACCGTAGGATAGTGCCTCGATCAGGAATCCAAATGAGTTATCTATAGTCTTCTCGCCCATGCCGATTATCTTGAGTACCTTTCTCTGCAGCTCTGGGTCAATTATCCTAATTGAGCCGCTTCCCAGCTCAACGCCGTTTAGGACCAGATCGTACTGCCTGCTCATCACTTTTTCGGGCTCGCTCTCCAAGAACTTTAGGGTCTCTGGGGTTGGAGACGTGACAGGATTGTGCAATGGCTTGAACTTTCTTGTCACCTCGTCCATCTCAAATAATGGCATCTCATCAACCCAGAGGAATGTGTACTCGGAGTCGTAGATCCTTATCTTGTCAGAGATTACCTTCCTTAGCTTGCCGATAACCTCGAGCAGTATTTTTTCGGATGTGTCGGAGCCTATTATGATCACATCGCCATCCTTGGGAGAGAGCTTTTTTAGTAGCTGCTTCTCGCTTGGCGCAAGGGAGTCTGCTATGCTCTGCGGCTCTGAGCTTATCTTGCCACCTTTCACGTATAGCCATGTCAGGCCCCTAAGGCCAAAGCTCTTTGCAAGCTCTATGCTCTTTAGCATATAGTTTTCGTTTATCTGGCCATCCTTGGCCCCGTATTTCGCGCCTGAAAATGCCACGGCTTTTACCCTGCCACCATTCTCTGCAACCCTCTTTAGTATGTTGTAGTTGCTCTTTACCGCTTCTTCTGTTATGTCGACTATTTTGTTTTCGTATCTCAGGTCCGGCTTGTCACTGCCGTAATTTTGCATCGCCTCCTCGAAACTCATGTGCCTAAACGGGGTCTTTAGGGACTTGCCTACCACCTCCTTGAAGATCTTCTTGAACATTCCCTCAATCAGAGACTCAATGTACTGCTCGTCCTTGAACGCCACTTCGATATCTATCTGCGTGAACTCGGTCTGCCGATCCTCCCTTGGGTCTTCATCCCTGAAGCACTTTGCGATCTGGAAGTACCTCTCAAGACCCGCGATCATGCAGATCTGCTTGTAGAACTGCGGTGACTGCGGAAGTGAGTAGAACTTGCGCGTGTTCACTCGTGATGGCACAAGGAAGGTCCTTGCGCCGGTCTCGTAGGTGTCCTTCACCATTATGGGGGTCTCAAGCTCTAGGAAGTCATTCTTCCAGAAGTACTCCCTGACGAACTTTGTTATCTTATCTTTCATCACTACGTTCCTAAGCGCAGCAGGCCTCCTTAAGTCCAGATAGCGGTATTTTAGACGCAATTCCTCGTTTGCAAGGAACTTCTCCTTCTCCTCTATGAGTTCAAATGGTGGGATCTTTGAGTGGTTGAGCAGTTTCATGTGGGTGACTGCGACCTCCACCCTTCCGGTAGGGCTCTTGGAATCCACAGTCTCTTCGCTTCTCTTGCTGACCTTTCCTGACACTTCTATGACGTATTCCTTTCCGAGTCTCGAGGCTTCGCCAAGCAGTTTGCCCTCAAACACCAGTTGGGTGGCACCGTGCTTGTCTGATAGGTCGATGAATAGCTTGCCCCCATGATCCCTAATGTATCTGCACCAGCCGTGGAGGATCACAGTGCTGCCTATCTGCTTTTCAGTTAGCTCTCCGCAGTTTACCTCCATGGATTCACGACAAAGTATGAGTAATTTGTTTTCTTTAACTAATCTTTAAACCCTTTCTCCAATACGGCCCTAAGCCTAATTGCCACATCCCTTGGGTTTGCCTTTAGCTTGGCAGCAACCTCCCCGACTATGAAGTTGAAAGCCTTGGGATTCTTTTCATATTCCTTGAGCAGCTCCTTATGGTTTTTTATCATCGTAGTTATTTCCTTGTCTATGGACTGCAAATTAACGCTGCTGGTTTCTACCCTCTGCCCGCTCTTTACCTTCTTTATCAGCTCCGCATTTATCTGGGCACCTGATTTTGCGATCTCTAGCAGTTCTTCGAACTTCTCGTTTCCTATACCAGTGCTTTCGTATTTCTTTAGCAGCTCTATCACTGCGATTATCTTCTGCATCTCTGCTTTGTCCTTTGCATGATCCATCAGTGCGTATGATTCCCTATCGAATTGGATAAGCTCAAGTATCGTCTTTTCCTTCGCACCGTATTTCCTGGAATACTCCCTTGCAACTTTGCTAGCAAGGACCACCTTGGCATTGCTACTTGGCAACTTGTATGAGGTAAGGTCTGGCTCGAAGATGAATCCGTACTCCTCGTCGCTCTCCTTCTCCCTAGAGCTTTCGGTTCTCACCTCGGCCTCGTTATATGACCTGGTTTCCTGCACCACCTCTTTACCTTTTGAAGTGAGTTCTGTCTGCCTCTTTATCTCGTAATTTGCTGCATCGACCAAATTCCTTATTCCGGTGACGTTCTTAACCTCAACCCTTGCCTTTGATAGGGAGATGTTAAGGTCTACTTTGAGCTCCTTTTCGATGTTTATTCCAACGTAATAGAGTATGCTGCGCAACTCTCCAAGAAATTCCCGCAGCTCCTCCTCGCTTGCGATGTCTGGTTCTGTCACTATCTCAAGCAGAGGTATTCCTGACCGATTGAAGTCCATAAGTGTGTAGCCGCTCTCCCTGATTATCTTCGCAGGGTCTTCCTCGAGCTGTATTCGCCTTATTTTGACCTTCTTTGATGAGATCTCCACACTCCCATCCACCCCTACAGGCTCTTGGAGCTGTGTTATCTGGTAGGATTTGGGCAGATCAGGGTAGAAGTACACCTTCCTGACAAATGAGACCATCTGTGCAGGCATGCATCCAAGCGTGCGCGATACATTGGAGGCATAGTCAAGTGCAGCGCGATTTAGCATCGGTTTTGAGCCCGGGAAGCCCATGCATATCGGACAGATTGAAGAGTTAGGCTCTGTTGCATCTGTGCTGCAGGCGCAAAACAGCTTGCTTTTTGTCGGAAGGGCAACGTGAACTTCTAATCCTATTTTCATAAGCATCACAGGTTGTACTTGAACTCGTACTTGAAAGACTTCTCCCAGGACTCGACGAAGTCGAGTAGGGCATAATCGTTGAAGTGGCTACTTATTAGCTGTGCGCCTATCGGCATTCCGTTAGCATAGCCGCATGGGAAGGAGATGTGAGGCAGCCCGGAGAGGTTTGGAGGTATGGTGAGGGAGTCCATGGAGTATGCCTTTATCAGGGAGAGCCCTGCAGCCTCATCAATCTTTGGCGCAACTGTGGGCATGGTCGGGCTTATTAGGAAAGAGTCTTTGAGGATTGAGGAGAGTTTGCTGGTGAGGGCTGTCCTGAATTTGAGGGCCTTGATATAGTACTTGTCCTTTACGCTTGCGCTCCTAACAAAGGTGCCAAGCACTATCCTCCTTTTTGCCTCGATCCCAAAAGATGATCTTGCATCGCAGAAGAAGTCGTTGTACTTTTTGGTGAAATCCTTTCCCTGTTCCCCGTACTTGTAACCATCGTACTTGGCAAGGTTTGTTGAGGCCTCGGCCATTGAGATTATGTAGTATGCAGGTATCGCCTTGTCGATAATGTCAAGGCTGGCATGCTCTACCTTATACCCCATGCCCTGCATCTTTGATAGCAGTAAGTCAAAGCTGGATAGCACCTTGGAGTCTATGCCTTTCATCAGCTGCTCTATTATCATCAGCTTCTTGGTTGGGGTGGAGCTTATCTTTGAGTCGCTGCAAGTTGAATCGTAATTGTCTGCGCCTTTAATTCTGTCAAATGCCGCCCTTATGTCAGCTGCCCTCCTTCCCATGACGCCCACCTTGTCCAGGGAGTTTGCATAGTCTATCAGCCCGTACCGTGAAATCGTGCCGTAAGTCGGGGTGAATCCGACTACACCGCAGAAGGATGCGGGGTTTGAGATAGAGCCACCAGTAGACTCTGCTATTGCAACGTGATTCTTGATCACTGCGGTTGCAACTGCCGCCCCGCTGCTAGATCCTCCTGCGACCCTGGTTTCATCGAATGGGTTTTTTGCCACAATGTCGGTATTTGTGCCAAAGCTTCCGAATCCGAACTCGTCCATCACGGTCTTTCCTACGAACTCGTATCCAGAATCAAGCATTCTCTGGACTGCAGTGGCGTTGAACGGAGGGATGTAGCCGGAAAGAATCTTTGACCCTGCCCGAGATTCGAATCCCTTGACGCACAGATTATCCTTCACGCTAAAAAGGCTCTTGCCATTTGCGCTGCTGTTTATTACAGACATGAAGTTTAGCTTCTTGTTTAGCTTTGAGAGTTCCTCTGCAAACTTTGGGTTGGGCTTGGTTGTAGGCATCAAACCACACTACAGATCAGGACCCACGACGTAGAACCTGTGGGTCTTTGTGCCCTTTAGGAGCTGATCAGGGTTTTCGAATGGCCTGACCTTGTCCTCCCTGAGCTTCCCAGAGATTTTTGTCGGATGATAGGAGGGCTCGAGGTCGTCGACCTTCGCATTGTCTATGGTGTTAAAGTAGCCGATTATCTCGGTTATGTCAGCTTCCATGCGCTTTCGCTCCTGGGCGCCAAGCCTAAGCCTGCATACCTTAAGCAGCCTGTCGAAATCGGAATCCTCCATGATCTACCTTCGGTTTCAAGGTTAAAAAGGCTTTCCAAATCAATATATAGTTAGCAGGATTATTACTGCGTGATTATATGGGAGAGAAAATACGATGCTCGCACATACTGGTCGAGAAGATGACACTGGCTGAGGAGATACTCAAAAAGCTCAAGGCTGGAGGGAACTTCTCCAGGCTTGCAGAGCAGTACTCAATTGACGGCTCTAGAAGGCGCGGAGGGGATCTCGGGGAATTCGGCAGGGGCATGATGATCAAGCCTTTCGAGGATGCCGCATTCGCGCTCAAGAAAGGAGAGATATCAGGCCTTGTGAAGACCCAGTTCGGATATCACATCATTAAAAGGACTTCATAGGTGTTTACGAGAAATCCCTGTTTACATTACAGTAAGTTGAAATTCTGGAAAGAGTTTCTTGATCACTTTGAAATTGTTATCTTTAGTATACAACTTGAGTTTATTCGAATTGCCAAAACGGATGACAAAATGCCTTTCTAGGAGGGTCTTCGGAGATTGGCCATCTTATAGTCAAAGGATAAAAATCCGTATAAATCTTCGCTGAGAGATATTTTGGGTATAAAAATGATTAAGAAGACAGCAAAGAAGGCAAAGGGATTGACAAGTGAGGAAGTAGCCGCGATGAAGGAGCGCATCCAGGAGTTGAATGCAAAAACAGATGGAGAGGGAGCTGTGCTTACCAAGATTGCGCAGATGCCAGAACCTGACCGCACCATGGCCAAGCGGATACATGCGATCGTAAAGGCCAGCGCCCCGTCTCTCACACCCAGAACCTGGTATGGCATGCCAGCGTATGCAAAGGACGAGAAGATTATCTGCTTCTTTCAGGCTGCGGGTAAGTTCAAGGCCAGGTATGCTACTTTTGGCTTCAGCGACAAGGCGAACCTAGACGAAGGCTCAATCTGGCCCGTCACTTTTGCAATCAAGAAGTTGACTGCAACCGAAGAGGCGAAAATCGCTGCGCTCGTGAAGAGAGCGGTGGCCTGATCAAAATAGGTCTTGCTGCTTAAGGAAGAAGGTAAAAGCAATTATTTGGCTCTTTGATCTAAAGTTGAATGTATCTGATCTGCGGAATAATCTGGCTTTTCCGGGTTGTACCCTAATACCCTCTTGGCTTTAGATGTGTCTATATGCCGGGCATCATCCACAATGCTAAATGGCTCATACCATAATTCCCCTTTATGCTCTAAGGCAAGTTTTATCGCCTGTGTTGCATTGTTTATGCTCACACTAATTCCCAGAAAGACCTTGTTTATTGGACCGAATCTCAGTGCCACAGTTTGGATCTTTTTGGTAAGGCCATACCAAGCCATAATCTGCTCGGCCATAACCTTGCTCATATGATAAGATAAGTCAACATCTCTGCAAGAGAGCATATTTGCAGTTATGTACTGGGAAACAAATGCCTGATTTTCAGTTATTGGCGTTTTAAACGGTATGCCCCTTTCTATCCCGTAAATCGTAGTGGAACTGGCATATATGATGCGTTTAACTCCATTTTCTACAGCAGCCTTAGCAATGTTGTGTGTAGCCCTAACGTTGTTATCGAAATACTCTTCGAACGTTTTTCCGTTTACTGGTGCGGGTATGGCTGCCAGGTGCACTATTTGATCGCATCTTTTGATCTTTCTACTTAAGGATTCGTAGTCGAGTAAATTAAGATTATCCTTAATATCATAGCCCACTATTTCGTAGTCTTTCCCATAGGCTCTAACAAATTCACTGCCCAGATAACCTCTGTTTCCAGTAAGAAGAATCTTCATAAGATTATTAGGTGTTTGGCATTATTTAATTCTTTTGCCGCCTAAAGACGCTTTTATTCTCAAAGGGAAGAAACGATTATTGAGCAAAGAATTTAAACACCTGGGCAGATGGTTACTCATGAAATTTGAAAGGTCTCTTAGGAAGGCGGAAAAGGCGCTCAAGCTCACTGGCAGTGATTTAGAGAAGGTGGACTTGGTCGGCGCGGCGATAAGCCTGTATAGGCCCTCCCAGACAAAGCTGCTGATGGAGCACTACAAGTTAGGCGGCATACAAACAGCCGCAGTCCTATTGGTGGCCACAGAAGGCCTAAACAGCTCGCTAAAGGATGAGAAGGAAATTATGAACAGGTTAATGAATGGAGAGATTGACGTTAAGAACCCAGACTACATGGAGGTTATAGGGAAACGAGAGCTCTCTGTCCGCACGATGCAAAATGTGATAGACAGGCTCAATGAGATTGGATGGGTTGGGCTGGAAGCTAGGAGGTGAGCTTTTTTTCCGCCTTTATCGCTCTTTTTATCAGCCGAATTGTATCCTTTTTTACCCCTTTTGGATCGAGGTTTATCCTCGCCACCCCGCTTTTCGACGCTGCGATTGCAACTGCGCTCGCAACATTTGCGGCAAGTTTCACCGCAATCTTCTGGTCCACCATCGATGGTACGATGTAATCCGCGCTCAGCTTGCCGCCTACACCTTTTGCTATTGCGTTTGCCGCGGCCTGGAGTATTTGATAGTTGACCTTCCTTGCCCTTGAGTCGAGCAGACCTCTCATTATTCCAGGGAATGCGAGCAGGTTGTTTATCTGGTTTGGCAGGGCACTGCTTCCTGTGCCGATTATGAACGCACCTGCAGCCTTTGCCTCCTCGTAGCCGATTTCTGGGATCGGATTGGATAACGCGAAAACTATCGGCTTTTCATTCATCTTTGATATAAGGGTCCTGTCGAATTTGCCGCTTCCAGAAAGGCCTATGAGCACGTCTGCGCCTACCACTAGATCTTGCAGTGTTCCTGGCTTTTTCTCTGGATTGACCATCTTCGATATTTCTTCCTTCACATCATTCAAGTCCGACCTGCCCTCGTATATTGCACCCTTTGAGTCCAGTGAGTATATTCTCTTCACGCCGATGCTGTTGAGCAGCCTTATGGCACCTACGCCTGCCGAGCCTGTGCCTTCGATGACTATCTTTACATCCTTGAGCCTCTTTCCTGTAAGCTTCATCGCATTTATCAGGGCGGCCAAAATGACTGTAGCAGTGCCCTGCTGGTCGTCGTGAAACACTGGTATGTCAAGAGTCTCTGTAAGCCTGTCGACCACGTGGAAGCTCTTGGGGGAGGCTATGTCCTCTATGTTTATCCCGCCGAAGGTGGGCTCTATCTGCTGGATGAATTTTATTATCTCACCCTCATCCTTGGTGTTTATTGCAAGGGGTATGGCATCAACCCCTCCAAACCTCTTGAAGAGTATGGCCTTTCCTTCCATCACGGGCAGCCCGGCCTCGGGGCCTATGTCACCAAGGCCTAGTATCCTAGTCCCATCAGTCACTATCGCAATAGTATTCGACTTGAATGTATAGTCGTAAACCTTTGCCTTGTCTGCCTTTATCTCCAGGCATGGATACGCAACCCCTGGAGTGTAGTAGGTTGAGAGATCCTCCTGGGTCTTAAGCGGCACCTTGCTTGCTATTTCCATCTTGCCCCTGCTGCGCCTTGACTTATCTAGGACTTTCTCTTTATCCACCATAAAATAACCAGGATGTGTAGATAACAGATTGGGGAACAAGGTATTTATCGCTTGTCTTGCAACGGCTACACGCTTGCGCGAAAGATAATGGAGAAGGAATACGGAAATGAATGGCACTCTAAAGATATGGCGATTGCTAGAGGAATGTTGTTGCCTTCTACCATATTTACAAAGCTAATTGTCTCGCTCACTGGAGGAGTGGGGGGCGAACCTAAAGCACAGATCTCTGCCATGGCGCATATAACTGGTGGTGGCGTCCTTGGAAAATTGGAGAGGGCACTCAAGGCTTCTGGCCTTGGAGCGGAGCTTGACTCGCTCTTCGCACCACCAAAGGTAATGAAGGAGATAATCTGGATTGGCGCTGTGGAAAATAGGGAGGCATACTCTACCTGGAACATGGGCAATGGTTTTATGATTATAACCAGCCAACCGGAAAATGTGATCAAGCAGGCGAGACGCATGGGTATAGATGCCAAAGTTGCAGGCAGAGTAAAGTCAGAAAAAGAGATAGGAATACGTTCATATAATTGGGAACGCATAGCGAAAAAGATTGCCACATAGGTTTGAGACGTTCATTGAGTCAACCTTTTAAACGGCTAGTCCCATACCAAGCCGATACAATGGCATTCGTATCAAAATCCCGAGAAAAGGACAGCGCTGGGGAGAATTTTACCAGAATCGGGGTTGTAAGCGGAAGGTTTCAACCTTA
Source organism: Microcaldota archaeon (assembly GCA_028867435.1). Taxonomy (GTDB): domain Archaea; phylum Micrarchaeota; class Micrarchaeia; order Micrarchaeales; family CABMGC01; genus JAGWGI01. The sequence continues at coordinate 11,930 of JAGWGI010000019.1, forward strand.
CCACAACAGACATCAGGAACTTCTCATTGAAGCGATGTCGAAGACCGACAGATTAATGGTTCTGGCTTCCGACCTCCCTACATTCAAGCATTTCCCAATCAAGATTCTCAATTCCTCAGCCAACCTCTTCAGCTTTGAGGAGCGAAGGCAGATGATAACAAACGGGCTTATTGATGCTGGGGCGAGGGCTGGCAGCTTTGATGTAAGGCCGTTCACTGAGTACGTGCGCCATATCTCAAAAAGAAGAAGAGACCAAGAAATCATCTACTGCGTTGCAGGGAAGGGAAGCGTGTCTAGGATAATAAGCAGGATGCTTGCCTCTTTTTGCAATAACGTAGAGAGGCTTGATGTGAAGATTACCAAGGATCCGTCTGCCACCCAGATAAGAAAACTGATTATGGAGGAGAAGCACTGGGAGCACCTCGTCCCACGCTCTACTGCAGAGGTTGTAATGAGGGTGCAGGAGCTGCAAAAAAGACACTGACTACTTCTTAAAGATTGGGAGTATGCCAAGGCTGATTACGTCTTCTTGCTCAGACCCTTCTGCGAGTATCACCGCCTTTTTCACCACAATGCCCCCAGCCTTTTGCGCAAGAACTGCCATCGCATCCAGAGTCGCCCTAGTACTTACGACGTCATCCACTATTCCAACCTTTTTGCCCTTGAGCAGCGCGGCCAGATTGGAATCCAAAAAGAGCTCCTTTTCATTTGGCGAGGTTATCGGCTTGTACCTGACGCTAAGCGGCTCTCTCATATAGCCCTTGCGTTCTTTTCTGCATACTATGAAAGTCTTGTGGCCAAGTATTGTTCCAATCTGCTGTAGCAGCGAGATTCCCTTGCTCTCGCTGGTCATCAGTATTTCGCATTCCCCAAGTTCCTTGGAGAGCGCCTGCGCGCTCTTGTTTATCAGCTCTACGTCCCCAAGGCTCTCAAAGAACGCGATCCAGGTGCCGTTTCCAACGCTAATCAGGGGAAGTTCCCTCCTTAGTCCACTGACCTCAAGGGTGTAGCTCTTCTGCCCTGTGTACTTTAGCACGTGTTCTGCGGGCATAAAATCAGTCTCTTACAATCATCTTTTCCCCCCATAACAAATATATAATATTAGATTGATTTATACTCGGTGCTTTTCTGCTCAAGAGGGTCTTTCAGGGATCAGTGGACAACATACAGGTTCTTGATGAAAACGGAAGCGTTGATGCATCGCTCTTCCCCGAAGGCCTGGACGATGGCAAGATACTTGAGATGTACAGGTACATGTCGCTTGCAAGGGCGCTTGACAACAAGATTCTCAGCCTGCAGAGGCAGGGCAGGGCGGTAACATACGGGCCTATGCTTGGGGAAGAGGCTACGCAGATAGGCAGCGCCATGGCGATGCGCGAGAACGACATATTTGTGCCTAATTTCAGGCAGCACGGGGTATTCCTCCTAAGGGGCATGCCGATTGAGCTCATCTTGCTTTATTGGAAGGGCTACGAGGAGGGATGCATGATACCCGAGAAGGTGAGGGGCTTCCCCTACATTGTCCCTGTAGCGAGCCAGATGCCGCATGCAATGGGGATTGCCTTTGCCCAGAAATACAAAAAGAGCGATGTTGCGGTGATCGGCTATGTGGGAGATGGGGGCACCTCTGAAGGCGATTTCTACGAAACGCTAAACTTCGCCGGAGCCTTCAAGCTACCGCTGGTCACGATAATAGAGAACAACCAGTGGGCAATCTCAATGCCAAGGGCAAGGCAGAGCGCTGCAGAGACTCTGGCGCAAAAGGGTATAGCTGCAGGGATAAAGTGCGTGCAGGTAGATGGCAACGATGTCATAGGGGTCTATAAAGTGGTGAAAGAGGCGATTGCAAATGCCAAGGACGGCCCGACAGTGATAGAATGCGTGACTTATAGGATGAGCATGCACACTACTGCTGATGATCCTACAAAGTACAGGAGTCAGGCTGAAGTGGACGCCTGGAAGCCGCGTGACCCAATCGATAGGGCAAGGCGCTACCTTTCCGGCAAGGCACTGTGGAGCCCAGACTTTGAGGCAAAGATGCAGGAGGAGCAGGCCAAGGTTATAGACGAGGCTGTTGCAAAGGCTGAAGCCTGGAAGCCTGACCCAAAGAGCATCTTCGAGCACGTGTACAGTTACATGCCAGAGGTGCTAAAGGAGGAGTATGACGAGGCTGTTGCAAACGATTTCTGGCAGGGAGAGGTGTCTTCATGAAAGTAAACATGGTCAGTGCAATAAACAGCGCCCTGAACCTTACGATGCAGGAGAGCGAGGACGTAGTGCTGCTTGGAGAGGACATAGCAAGGGACGGCGGGGTATTCAGGGTCACTGAAGGCCTGCTTAACAAGTACGGAGAGAGGAGGGTGATAGACACGCCACTTGCAGAATCAGGAATACTGGGCGCAGGGATAGGCATGGCGATGGCAGGGCTTCACCCAGTTCCAGAGATTCAGTTCGCCGGATTCATGTTCATGGGTTTTGGGCAGCTGATAAACCACGCAGCAAGGTACAGGAGCAGGACCAGATCCACGTATAAGGTGCCAATGGTTGTGAGGACGCCGATAAGCGGCGGAGTGCGAACGCTTGAACACCACTCAGATAGCCCTGAAGCATTCTACTCACATGTGGGGGGGCTACACGTCGTAGTGCCAAGCAACCCGTATGATGCAAAAGGAATGATGATAAAATCTCTGCACATGCAAGATCCGGTAGTCTTCCTTGAGCCAACCAAGCTATACAGGCTATTCAAGCAGGAAATTCCGGACGAGATGTATGAGGTAGAGCTTGGCAAGGCAAATTTGGTGAAGGAAGGGACTGATCTTAGCATAATAACCTATGGGACAATGGTCAATCAGGTCACAACAGTTGTTGAGAAGAGGAACCTGAATGCTGACGTCTTGGATTTGAGGACGATAAATCCGCTCGACGAGAGTGCGATCATCCAGAGCGCAAAGAAGACAGGAAAGGTGCTGATAGTACATGAGGCACCGCTGGGCTTTGGAATCGGAGCTGAGGTCGCTGCAAGGATAGCGGAGAAGGCGATTTTCAATTTGAGCGCACCGATAATTCGGGTGGGCTCTGACAGCTTCCCTTACCCTTTCCCGGGATACGAAAACTACTACATACCAAACACCCTTAAGATCTCAAAGGCGATCGACAGGCTGCTTGGAGCGTGATTCTTATGAAGGAGCTAAAATTCGTTGATGTAGGAGAGGGGATAACCGAGGGCCACTTGCAGAAATGGTTGGTTAAAGATGGGGAGATGGTGAAGGAGGACCAGCCGATTGCCCAGATAGAGACAGACAAGGCTGTGGTCAACTTGCCTGCGCCGATTTCCGGGAAGGTAAAGATTGTCGCAAAGGAGGATTCAACGGTAAATGTGGGGGACATGCTCGCAATCATAGGGACCGACAGTGAATTGCAAGGCGTTGCTTCTGCGCCTTCGCAGAGGAGTGCCGCGCCAGCAGCACAGCAACCGGCTATGCAAAAGCCAGCTCAAGTTACTGGTCCAGCACAGAATGTGCATGGAATAATCGCCACTCCTGCGGTTAGGAAGCTTGCACATGAGCTTGGAATCGAGATAAATACGATTGCAGGCACAGGGCCTGGAGGCAGGATATTAGAAAGTGATCTGGGTGGACAGAATCATATTGCGGCTGCACCTGCGGCAAAGGCAGCACCTAAATTCTCCCAGAGCCTTGAGCAAAAGCATTGGGAGGAGATAGAGAGGATACCAATGTCGATGACAAGGAAGGCGATAGCAAGGAACATGGAGGCTTCATGGACGATACCGCGCGCGGCGCACATGGATATAATAGATGCGACTGCACTCTTTGAGATCGTCAAGCGAGAGAAACCAAGGGTCGAAAAGGAATTCGGGGTCAAGCTCACCTTCCTGCCATTCATAATAAAAGCGCTAGTCGCGGCGCTAAAAGACAAGCAGAATGAGAGGTTCAATTCAAGCTACGACCGTGAGAAGTCGGAGATACTAATCAAAAGGTACTATAACATAGGGCTTGCCGCTGAGGCGCCAGACGGGCTCAAGGTCGTGGTGATAAAGGATGCGGACAAGAAGAGCATAATCCAGATTGCAAAGGAGATACGAGAACTGGGTGATAGAGTTCGCAACCAGACCGTGACGCTCGAGGATATGCAGGATAGCACCATGACCATAACCAACATCGGCAGCCTCGGAGGGGGATACCTTTCGGTGCCGATGATAAACTATCCCGAGGTTGCAATACTCGGAATACATCTTGTGCGCGACTCACCAGTGGTAAAGGAGGACAAGGTGGTTGTGGGCAAGATACTCCCGTTCTCTCTGGTCTTCGACCACAGGGTTGTTGATGGAGCTGAGGCCGTGCATATGGGGAATGAGTTGATAGAATATCTACAGGATCCGGATTTTTTAGAGATGATCTGAAGGGAATACAATGACTTATCTAGTGCTAAGAACTTCATACGGGCAATCTGTGCGCTTCTCGCTATACGACCAGGAGTCGCCAAACACCTGCAGGGAAATCTCGAGGGTGCTGCCGCTAAAGGTGAAGTTTGTGCAGGGAAGGTTTGCCGGTGAGGAGATATATTCTTCTGAAGGCCCATTGCTTGAACTGCCTGCTGAGAATGCAACAATCAACCTCAAGGATGGGGAGATAGGCTTTGCACCGGTAGGGGAGCGAAACGAGGTTGCAAGGAACTTTGCAATAGTGTACGGGAAGGCGAGGCTCTCCGACTGGGTCAATGTATTTGGGATAGTGACAAAGGAGGATGCGCTCAAGCTCAAGAAGATCTGCGAGCACGTATGGACAAGCGGGGCGCAGGAGTTCACCCTTGAAATTGAAAAGATGGCCATAAGGAGAGTCTAAATATTTGGGTATCCAGTCAATCTCATGCTCCAGATTTACATTCTTTTCGCCCTGCTGGCGATGGTATTTTATGGCTTTAGCGACTTTACCGGAGCTCTTGCAGCAAGGCGCGACCACCCGATCAGGGCAGCATTGTGGAGCCTTCTGGTAGGCAGTGCCATACTTTTTATCGTATACCTGCTTTTCTTCAGATCCTCGATGATTTCTGCCGATGCGCTATTCATACTGATTATTGCTGGAATGATAGGCGCCTGCGCCACTTTGGCATTCTTCAAAGGGATGCAGGTAGGGAAGGTAGCAATTGTGAGCCCGATATCAAATGCGTGGTCTGTGGTTATAGTGCTATTCGGGATTGCATTCTTTTTGCAAAAGCCTTCGGTGATAGAATCGATAGGGATAGTGATGATTATAGCAAGTACAATCCTAATATCACTTGACTTAAAGCAGATACGCAAGCTGCGCTTTGAGGGCATCGAATCTGGTATAGCCTATGGCCTTGTGGGAATGCTTGGATGGGGGATAATGTTTTTGCTCATGGACTTTGTCATACCCAAGACGGGCTGGTTTCTCCCGGTATTCATAATCTATATAGTCCAGAGTGCAGTTGCACTGGCCCTGACTCTATGGGCAAAAAAGGGCTTATGGGCTTCAAGTAAATCTGTGCCATACATATTGACAAATGGGGTCTTTGGGGTCGTAGCCTTTCTGGCGTATAGCGTGGGAGTAAGTAGCGGGAATGCGGTGATAGTCGCCCCGATAGCGGCTTCTGCGCCTTTCATAACCGTCATACTTGCAATACTGCTACTTAGGGAGAGGCTAAGAGCAGGACAGCTGCTAAGTGTAGCTGCCATAATACTTGGCATAGTGATTCTCGCGGTCTAGCGGATGGGTTAATTTGAAAGGGCCTTTATTGAGGCCAGCAGGCCTGGGAATGTGCTTACAGCCATATCTGCGCCCTTTAGCCTCTTCTTTGAGTAGAGTATGAATCGCATTCCTGCAGCGTGGGCCGCCTGCATGTCGGTGTGCTGGTCTCCGACGTAGATGCAATTACAGGGCTTGACTCCCAGCTTCTTTGCTGTTAAAAGCAGCGGCTCGGGATGGGGCTTGGGATGCTTGTAGTCCTCAAAAGTTACGACCACACCGAACTTATCGTAGGGCAATCCGATGGCTCTGAGCTTTACAACTCCAGTCCTTACCCTGCTGGTAGCTATCCCCAACTTGTAACTTCCGCTCAGTTTCTCTATGGCGCTAATTTCGCCTTTTGGAATCCTTGCAAGATTTAGTGGATAGGGGAAGCTGCGCGCCTTTAGCCAGAGCTTTTTGAGCTTGCTCTTGGATTTCTCCTTTGAAAGTATGCGCAGCCCATCCATGAGCGTCCTATTGAATACCTTGTAGGCCTGCCTCTTTTCAGGCCTCTTGTAGCCGCTATCTCCGAGTACATTTTGGAAGAAAGCTCCGTTCGCCTTTTGGGAATCAAGCAAGACTCCGTCTATGTCGAAGATTATCGCCTTTATCATCAAACCAGCATGGTAATAAATAGATTGGCAGATAACAGATTTATAACATACATTGTGTCTTCATGGCAAATCAAGGACCTGGAGGAGGATGCGAATGCGGCGGAGCCTGCAGTTGCGGATGCATCAGTGGATGCAGATGCGCAGCAAACTGCAAATGCGGCTGCACATGCGCCACCAGAAAGCGCGAACGCGGGAAGGCACAGTGGGAGTAGGCTACCTTGCCACTTTACCTAGATAAGGTCTTGTAGAAATCCTCGGATACTAGTGTGAACCGAAGGATTTTACACCTTCGGTTCGATTTTTGGTCAAGGCTGACCACCATGACCAACAATATGAGGGAGTCGAAGTATAAGAGGTTTATTGACCTCTGCATGATACCTGTGA